>NZ_AGVX02000334.1 GCF_000239155.1 Actinoalloteichus spitiensis RMV-1378 | reverse complement strand
GCCGGGCAGTGGCGCGGCGAGCCGCCGTTCGAACCCGTCTGGTTCCCGGGCTTCCGGGGGGCTCCAGACGACCTCGGCGAAGGCGGCGAGCCGGGGGAAGGCGGCGTAGTCGACCCGGCGGGGTGAGTCGAGGTGCTCGCTCCACAATTGGGCCTGGGCTCCCAGCACCCGCGCGGCCACCGCCGCCGGTGTCCCGGCCGGCACCGGTTCGTAGCGGTAGACGTCGGCCAGGGTCCGCAGGAAACCGACCGGGACGGGTTCGTCGGGGTGGTCGGACTGGCGGTGGTCGAGGTAGACGTGCTGTTCCGGGCAGAGCAGGACGTCGTGTCCGGCCGCCGCGGCCCGGTGGCCCGTCTCCACGCCCCGCCAGCAGCCGATCACCGCGTCAGCGGGCAGGTCGGGGCCGTCCAGGACCTCGTCCCACCCCAGCGCCCGCCGTCCCCGGTCGTGCAGGTGGTCCACCATGCGCCGCACGAACCACCCGTGCAGGTCGGCCGGTCGGGCGAGTCCGAGTTCCGCCGCCCTGCGGCGGGCCAACGGGCTGTGGTCCCACTGTTCGGTGGGAACCTCGTCCCCGCCCAGGCACACCACGGGAGAGGGGAACACCTCCATGACGTGGTCGAAGACGTCCCGGAAGAACGCGACGGTGTGGTCGGAGGCGTTGAGGATGTTGGGGTTCACCCCCCAGGAGGGCCACACGTCCAGCAGGCGGCTCTGTTCGTTGCCCAGCTCCGGGTAGGCCGCGATCGCGGCCTGGCTGTGGCCGGGCACGTCGACCTCGGGGACGACCGTGACGTGCTGTTCGGCCGCGTAGGCGACGATCTCCTGGAGGTCGGCGGTGGTGTAGAAGCCGCCGTGGGGCCGGTCGTCGAAGGTGTCCGTCGTGCCGCGTCCCACCATGGAGCGCCGCCGCCACCCGCCCACCTCGGTCAGCCGGGGGTAGCGCGGCACCTCCAGCCGCCACCCCTGGTCGTCGGTCAGGTGCAGGTGCAGGACGTTCAGCTTGTGCGCGGCCGCCAGGTCCACGAACCGGAGCACCTCCCGGGTGGGGAGGAAGTGCCGGGCCACGTCGAGCAGGCAGCCCCGCCATCCGAACCGGGGCCGGTCCACGATGCGCCCGCAGGGCATCGACCACGGGCGGGAACCGGTGGGAGCCGCGCGGAAGGCGGCGGGGCCGAGCAGCTGGCGCAGGGTCTGCGCCGCGTGGTGGGCGCCGGCCGGGTCGGAGGCGGCGACGGTGACGCGCCGTTCGGCGAGGTCGACCCGGTAGCCGGCGGGGCCGGGCACCCTCGGGTCGAGCGTGAACCGGATCGACCCGCCGCCTCCGGTGGAGTTCAGCGGGAGCCCGGTGGCCGCGCCGAGGCGGCGCCGCAACCACCGCACGGTGTCGGCGGTGGCCCGGTCCCCCACCAGGGCGGTGGAGGTGTCCAGGGTGAACCGGCCGGGTGCCGGGACCGCCGACACCGGACGAGGCAGCAGACCGTCGAAGGACAACGTGATCACCCCTTCACGGCGCCGGCGAGCCCCGACACCAGATGGCGTTGCACGAGGACGAAGAAGACCAGGACGGGCACGGTGAGCAGCGTCGAGCCCGCCATGATCGCTCCCCAGTCGTTGCCCTCAGGGGAGAAGAACACCAGGATGGCCATCGGCAGGGTCTGGTTCTCGGTGGCGGAGATGATGAAGGTCCTGGCGAAGAGGAAGTCGTTCCAGGCGTGGATGAACGACAGGACGCTCATCGCGACGAGACCCGGGGCGACCAGCGGGAAGAGCACCTGCCAGGTGAAGCGGAACCGGCTGGCGCCGTCGAGGGTGGCGGCCTCCTCCAGGTCCTTGGGCACGGCGGCGACGAAGCCGCGCAACATCCAGATCGCGAAGGGCAGGCTGAACGCCAGGTGCACCAGGACCAGCGAGCCGAGGTGGTTCAGCCCGAGCCGAGGCGCCACGTCCCCGACCGAACGCATGAGGAAGAACAGCGGGATCGTGAGCGCCTCGACCGGCACCATCTGGGCCACCAGCAGCATCACGGCGAGCACGGTGCGGCCCCGGAACCGGAACCGGGTGAGGGCGACGGCGGCCAGGAACGACAGGAACAACGAGAGCACCACGACGGCCAGGGCGACGACCACGCTGTTGAGGAAGTAGCCGCCCAGGCCCTCGACCTGGAACACCCGGCGGAAGTTGTCCCAGGTGGGTGCGGTGGTCCACGGGCGGGGCGCGCTGCTCTGGATCTCCCCGGGGTGTTTGACCGCCGACAGCACCATCCAGTACAGGGGGAAGGCGACGACGAGGGCGATGAGGAGGGTGAGGATCTCGGCCAGGGTCCGCCCCGGACGGGCGAGGAGACCGCTCCGGCGGCGCGCGGGGGTCCTGGTGCTCATGGCTCCTCCGTCCCCCGCTGGGCCCGCAGGTAGCCCAGGGTGATCAGCAGCAGGATCCCGGTCATGACCACGCCGATCGCCGCGCCCAGGCCGTAGTTCGACGCGGCGAAGGCCTCCTGGTAGGCGTAGACGTTGAGCACCAGGTTGCGGCCGGCCACCCCGCCGCCGTTGGTCATCACGTAGATCTGGGTGAAGATCTTGAAGTCCCAGATGATCGACTGGATGGTGGCCACGATGAGCAGGCCGCGCAGCATGGGGATGATGACCGTGCGCAGGGTGCGCCACGGGGTGGCCCCGTCCAGCGCGGCCGCCTCGAGGACGTCGGTCGGGATGGACCGGATTCCGGCGTAGACGGTGATCATGACGAACGGGAACGAGCACCACACGACCTGGGCGGCGACGAGCCCGAAGGCCACGTAGCGGTCGTAGGTCCAGGAGAAGTTCTCCACGCCCGCGAGTCCGACCCCGGCGAGCACCTCGTTCACCAGGCCGAAGTCCTGGTCGAACAGGAAGAGCCACACGGTGGACCCCGCGACGGCCGGCGTCGCCCACGCGCCGAGGGCGGCCAGGAAGAGCGCCATCCTCGGCAGGGCCCTGACCCGGCTGGCGAGCACGGCGAGTCCGATGCCGACGGTGAGGCTGCCCACCACGCACACGGCGGCGAAGACGCAGGTCTGGACGAGGACGGTCCAGAAGCGGGGCTCCCCGAAGAGCTGGGCGTAGTTGTCCAGGCCCACGAAGTCCAGCGGGGCTCCCCCGCTGGCCTGGGCCTGCCCGTAGTCGAACAGCGAGATGACGCCGAGCTGGTAGAGGGGGTAGGCGAGCATCGCGGCGAGCACGAACCCGGCGGGGGCCAGGTAGAGCAGGGCGGCCCGCAGGTCGGGGGACACCCGGGGGCGGCGTCGTGGTGCCCCACCACGGTGGGTGGAGGCGCCGCCCGGGGTGGTCGGAGTGGCCGGGACCCGCATGGTCAGCTCCCGAAGGCGGCGTTCATCGCGTCGGCGGCATCGGCCGTCGCGTCCTCCACGGGCTCTCCGGTGGCCACGCGCTGCACCATGGTGGGCAGCACCGCCTGCGCGTCGATGCGCGCCCAGGCCGGGGTGGGGGGCACGAAGCGGGTTCCGGCGCGCAGGGTCTCCACGAACGGTCGCACGGCGGGGTCCTCGTCGGCGAGGTCGCGTTGCAGGTCGGCGAAGGTGGGCAGGTTGCCCATGGCGGTGTACATCTCCCGCTGGTACTCCTTGCCGCCGAGGAGCTGGACGAACTCGCGGGCGAGGGTGGACCGGCGGGAGGAGTTCAGCACTCCGAGGAGGTTGCCGCCGGCGAAGGCCGGCGCGATGGTGCCCGGTTCGGTCCCGGGCAGGGGGACCACGGCGTACCGGCCGGCCGCCTCGCCCGCGTCGACGGCCGCGCGGTTGAAGTCGCCACCGATGGTCATCGCCGCCGCGCCGGAGGCGAAGACCTGCACGCTCTGGGTCCCGGTGAGCATGGCGCACTGCTCGGGTGGGCAGATGTCGGGCGCGAGGAGGGAGGAGAACAGCTCCACCCCCGCCCTGGACTGGGCGCTGTCCACGGTGGCCCGCCAGGTCCCGTCGCGCTGTTCGGCGAGGTCCCCGCCGCTGGCCCAGACGAAGGGCATCAGGGCGTAGTGGTAGTTGCCGCCCACCGCGATCCCGTACAGATCGGGGCGGGCCGCCCTGATCCGCCGGGCGGTGTCGCGGAGCTCGCCGAGGGTGCGGGGCGGCGCCAGGCCGAGTTCGTCGAAGACGTCCGTCCGGTAGTAGAGGGCTCGCGCGCCGGTGTACCAGGGCAGGCCGTACACGCGGCCGTCGACGGTGGCGGTGTCCAGGACGGAGGGAAGGAGGTCCGATGCCTCCGGCCACGCGGCCAGCGCCTCGGTGAGGTCGGCGAACCCGTTCGCCTCGACGTAGGCGGCGAGGTCGGTGTTGCCGAACTCGGCGACGTCGGGGGCGCTGGCGGGATCGTTGAACGCTCCGGTGAAACGCTCGGACCTGGCGTCGACCTGGAGGTAGCTGACGTCGACCTCGACGTCCTCGTACTGCGCCTCGAACTCGGCCACCGCGCGGTTGACCACCGCCTCCTTGGGGCCCCGGTCGGCTTCGTCGAACAGCCAGACCCGCAGGATGCCGGTCAGTTCGTCCTCCTCGGCGAGGCCGCTGGTGACCTGGGGCGGCCCGCAGGCGGCGAGGACGAGCAGCAGCAGGGACAGCGCGGCGGCCGGGACGGGTGTTCTCCGTGGCATGGGTCCTCCGTCGGAGTCGGCTCGGTGGCCTGGGCGGGTGCCGGGGTGGGCCTTCCGGTCCTCGAAGGCGTGGTCGCCCGGTCTCCCGAAGGCGCGCACGGGCACGGGACGCCTGCGGGCGAGGGCGGCTGGGTGATCGCGCAGGGGAGGCGGCGTGCGGGGTGTCGGTGGTGGCGGCCCCGATGCCGTCGGCCCGGCCCCGGTCCAGGGTTCGGGGCTCCTGGTTCGCGCGGGCTCGTCGTGGAGCGGGGTCAGGGGCTGAACAGCAGGCAGCAGACTCCGGGGGCTTCCAGGGCGGGCGTGCCGGAGGTCAGCAGTCCGGTGCCGGCGTCCCGGGCCAGCCTGGTGACCGTTCCCGAGTCCTGGTTGGCCACGTAGAGCGCGTGCTCGCCCGGGTCGAGGGCGAAGTGCCGTGGCCAGGCCCCACCGGTGGGGGTGTTGGCCAGCAGCGTCAGCTCTCCGGGCGAGGACCGCGGATGGCGGGAGGTGTGGTGGAGGTCGGTGGCGAACACCGCGATGTCGTCGTCTCCCCGGTTGGAGGCGTAGACGGCACGGCCGTCCCGCGACACCGCGATCTCGGCCGGGAAGTTCTCCCCGGAGGCGGTGGGGCGGCGGGTGCTGGTCGTCGCCCCACCGGTGATGCGTCCGGTGGTGGCGTCCCACCCGAGCACGGTGACCGTCGAGCCCAGCTCGGCCAGCAGGTAGGCACGGCGGCCGTCGGGGTGGAAGGCCAGGTGCCGAGGGCCGGTTCCCGGCGGCGCGTCCCACCGCTGGTGTTCTCGTAGTCTTCCCGCCCGGGAGTCGAGGGTGTAGACGAACACGGCGTCCGCGCCGAGGTCGACCGCGAGTACCCAGCGGCCACTGGGGTCCGGGAGGATCTGGTGGGCGTGGGGGTCGCCGGAACCTCCGGCGTGGCGCACGAGGTGGGTGGCCGGGCGGAGCCGTCCGTCGTCTCCCAGCGGGTGGACGACCACGGAGCCGTCGGTGTAGTTGGCGGTGAGCAGGAACCGGCCGTCGGGGGTCACGCTGAGGTGGGTGGGCCCCGCGCCGTGGGTGGGTCGCGAGTTCAGCACGGCGGGGCGGTGGGGGTCGGCCAGGCTCAGGGCGGTGACCCGGCCCTCGGGGACGAGTTCGTTGGTGGCGTAGAGGAACCGCCGGTCGGGGGAGAGAGCGAGGAACGAGGGGTCGGGGACACCGCTGACGGTCGAACGCCGCGCCAACTCACCCGTCCCGGCGTCGTGCCCGGCGATGTCCAGGTCGCCGCCCGGCGGTCGGGTCCAGGAGAAGCTCCCCAGGTAGACCGGGCTCAGCCCGGAGGCACGAGCGGGGCCCGGGAGGGGGGACTCTCGCGCCGTGCCCTGGTGCGGGGACAGGAGGGCCGCGCCGACCGCGGCACTCGTCGTCAGCAGGAACCGTCGTCGGTTGGCTTCGGCGGACATCGTGCGCCCCTCCCTGGTCGCCGCGCCGGGCGTGCACGGAACGCGGATCGGACCGTGGTCACTGGGTCGGGTGGTGGACGGCCTGGTGTCACCTCGCCGGGCGGCGTCGCCGCCTCGGGTCCACCCAGTCTGCACGGACACCGGTGCGTGGTATAGACCATTTCGGCGCAATCGACCGGACATCTTGCCGGTCTGGGCCGTTCGGTGTCGCCGGGTTCGCGTCCTCCTGGCGCAGCGCTGCGGGTGCCCGGTCCTGGGCCGTCGTGCCGGTGGTCCCCCCGGGTACTCCCCCGCGCCCGGCCGTCCTCCCTTCGCGGAGGCGCACCTCACGCCGGTCCGGCCCCGCCCGGTGGGGCCCCTGCCCACGGCACCGGCTCGGGACCCGGCACTCGTACCGGCCGCCCACCGGCACGCCCCGGCCCGACCGGCGGCCGGCGGGGCGGCACCGGAGCGGATCAGCTTCCCCCGCGCGCGACGACGACACCGCCCACCCGCCGCAGCGCGCGGCCGGGGAGGGCGTCGGTGCGCCGTCCGTCCGCCATGACCGGAACCCCGTTGACCAGCACCCAGGGAATCCCCACCGCCGGCGCGCGGGGTGCGTCGAACGTCGCCGCGTCCAGCACGGTGCGGGGGTCGAAGAGCACCAGGTCCGCGACGTTCCCCCGGCGGATGCGTCCCCGGTCGCGCAGTCCGATCCGGTCGGCGGCGCGGCCGGTCATGCGGGCCACGCACTCCGACAACCCGAGGACACCCCATTCCCGGACGTAGCGGCCCAGCAGCCGGGGGAACGTGCCCCAGCCGCGCGGGTGAGGTCTGGCGCCCACGAGGATCCCGTCGCTGCCCACCATGTGCCGGGGGTGGCGCATGATCTCCCGGACGTTGTCCTCGTGCCCGACGTGCATCAGGCAGGTCGTGCCCAGTCGGTCGGCGAGCAGGACGTCCAGGTACAGCTCGCCGGCCGGCCGGCCGAGTCTGCGCGCCGAGGCCGCGACGGAGTGCCCCACCAGGTGACCGTGGGCGGCGGTGTCCGCGACGCCGCTGATCTCGATCGTGTCCCAGTCGACGGGCACGCCGTGGCAGCCGTCGGAGCCCTCGACCTCCAGCGCGTGGAGCACGGCGGCGCGCCGTGGAGCGTCCCGGAGGCGGTGCGGGATGGCGTGGACGCCACCGGCGGCGACCCAGCTCGGGAGCAGGGCGTGCAGGGAGGTGCTGCCGGCCCGGTACGGGTAGGTGTCGAGGCTGACGTCGACGCCCGAGGCGAGGGCCTGGTCGATCCGGGCCAGGAGTTCCCCGGCTCGCCCCCGGTTGACCTCGAAGTTCATCGTCGCGTGGGTCAGGTGCACGGCGCACCCGGCGCGCGCGCCGATGTCGATCACCTCGGCGTAGGCCTCCAGGGCGCCCGCGCCGTAACCGCGGTGGTGGGGGGCGTAGTAGCCGCCGTGGCTGGCGACGACCTCGCAGAGCGCCACCAGTTCGCCGGTGCTGGCGAACATGCCCGGCGGGTAGGTGAGGCCCGAGGACATCCCGATCGCGCCCTCGCGCAGCGCGGTGTCGAGGAGCCGCCGCATGTCCCGGATCTCGGTGGAGGTCGCGGGGCGGTCGTCGTGGCCCACGCACAGCATCCGCAGGGTGCCCTGCGGGACCAGGTAGGCGACGTTGGTGGCGACGCCGAGGTCGAGGCGGTCCAGGTACTCGCCGACCGTGCGCCAGGTCCAGGCGAAACCGGCCGGATCGCCGTTCCACCCGGCCAGCTGGACCCGCAGCGCGTCCAGCGCCTCGGCGTTCACCGGGGCGTAGGACAGGCCGTCCTGCCCGAGGACCTCCAGGGTCACCCCCTGCGACACCCTGGCGAGGTGGTCGGGTTCGGCGAGGATGGGCAGGTCGGAGTGGGAGTGCATGTCGATGAAGCCCGGTGCCAGGACCAGGCCGTCGGCGTCGAGCTGGCGCCGGGCGACCAGTCGCCCCGGTGGTCCGATGTCGACGATGCGGTCGCCGTGGACGAGCACGTCCGCGTGGGTGCCCGGCGATCCCGTTCCGTCGAGGACCAGCGCGCCCCTGATGGCCAGTTCCATCCGTGTCCCGGTCCCTCCCGCGCCGCCGCGCTCCCGCCTGGTTCCTGGTGGTCGCCACCGGGGTCGGTCCCGGGGCGCGGTGGCCGGTGCCGCGGGGTCCGCTCCTGCGCTCGTGGTCGCCGACCGTGTCCCGGCCCACACCGTGGGTAGCAGTCGTCGGCGGGTCAGGTCAACAGGGTCCCGGCGCGGCTCGGCGGGTGCTCGGGCGGGTCGGGGTTGAGATCCACGTGAGACTCCAGGGGTCCTCGGAACTCCTAGCGTCAGGGGCGTCAGGGCACCAACGACCTGGTCCGGTGCCACCTACACGGCCCTGACGGTGGGAACCGCCGGCCCGGGAGCGACACGAGGGGGTTTCCCATGATTCGTCGACTGCGTACCGCGGTGGTCGCCGGCGTGCT
>NZ_AGVX02000335.1 GCF_000239155.1 Actinoalloteichus spitiensis RMV-1378 | reverse complement strand
CTCTCCGACATCCCCGGTCTCCTCGCCCTCCTCGGCCCCCGGGACGGGCCAGCCGACCTCGTCCACGGGCCCGGCCACCGCGGTCAGGCGTACCCGGTACCCGAGGTCGGAGATGGACGCCGCCGCGCCGCACAGACCGGTGGCGAGTTCTATCCGCAGCAGGTGGAGCCCGGCCAACCCGACCTGCTGCCCGGCGACACCCGGCGCGCCCTCGGCGACGGAGATGGTGGCCCCCACCACACTCGTTCCGGTGAAGGAGTCGCTGTCACGGGCCAGCACCGTGTTGCCCGGGGCGTGCAGGGCCAGGCTGGCCCGCGCCGGGCACTGCGGGGAGGTGGCCTGGGGGTCACCGCTGAAGAGCGCGGTGGCCCCGATCCGGCTCCCCGGCTCCACGGGCAGGGCGAACCACCGGCTCTCCCCGGGGTGGAGCGTGGCCACGGTGGCCGTCCCGTCGGCTGGCAGCGTCGTGGCACCCGCCGGCGTGGGTGCGCCGGGCACACCGATCTCGGGGTAGGGCGGTAACGGCACGTCCTGCTCGGTGTCGACGCCGAGCCCGAGGGGGAAGGCAACGGCCGGGTGCCGGTTCCAGCAGTCGTCGGCCTCGAGGTTCACGACCGCGTACCAGTAGCCGGAGCCGTCGGCCGCCTCCCCGAACGGGTCGCCGGCCTCGACGGGCGCCGCGCTGGTCACCTCCACCCTCGCCTCCGCGGAGTTGCCGAAGGCGGCATGCCTGGGGGCGGGACCGTAGTCGGGTTCGGTGCCGGTCGGGGTCAACAACGCGACCCGGAGATGGGACGAACAGGTGTCCGGTGGCGGACCGGGACCATCCACCACCGGGCGCAGCGCCACGGTGACGGCCGGCCAGGACCCCGGTGGGGCGGGCACGGCGTAGAAGCGGGACTCGCCGGGGCGGATGGTGTCGGCGTGTTCGCCTCGGCCCGGCACCAGCAGGGGGGCGTCCACGGGGTTCGCGGACCCGACGGCGACCACCCCGGTCTCCGGCGTCTCGGTCTCGGCCGGACCAAGCATCGGAACCGCCGCCACCAGACCACCCATCAGCGCGGCCACCACCGAACCCGTCAACACGGCCACCCCCTGGTCTCCGGTGCCCACGTGAAGCGTGGCCCGTCCCTCCCGTGGTGGCGGCCGGCGGTGGACCCGTGCGCCCGCCCGGTTGGTCGACGACCGGGTCGCCACTCACCTCTTCCGACGCCGGGACCGGGGAAAAGGTTCCGGAGCGGGCCGGTGCACGAGCGGGGAACGCCAACGGGGCCACCTCCCGGCTGGGAGATGGCCCCGTGGTGGCGGGGGCGGGAAGGCCCTGCCCCTGTCGGGGGAGGACGTCCCGCCCGTGCTCAGGACGGCGTCAGGCTCAGACCTCGGCCTGCTTCTTGCGCCGCATCAGGAACAGCGCGGTGGCACCGCCGCCGAGGAGCACCGCACCCAGGCCCAGCGGCAGCCAGATGGACGCGCCGGTGTTGGCCAGGTCCTCCTCGTTGTCCGGGCGCTCGGGGGCCGGCGGGGCCGGAGTGGTGGTCTCCGGGGCCTCCGGCACGCTCGGGGTGGTGCTGGGGGCCGGCTCGCTCGGCTGCGGGGTCTCCGGCTCGCTCGGCTGCGGGGTCTCGGAGGTGGGCGGAACGACCGGCCCGCCGACCCAGTCGACGCGGACCGAGGTGTCCAGCTTGGTGGGCTTGCCCTCCGCGACGATCAGGGACTGGGTGCGCTTGCTGTTCTGGGCATTGCGGCTGGCGCCGCTCCAGTCGCCCGACGGGTCACCCACGAAGAGGCGTCCGGTGTTGACGGTGGCGGAGGCGTTCGCGGTGATGGTGGCCTCGCCGGCCTCGGCGCCCTCGGGGACGCTGACGTACAGCTCGGAGATGCTGTCGGTCGGCACCTCACCGGAGATCGGGTTGACCTCCTCGCCGTTCTTGTTGACCAGGGTGACGCCCTCCGGGCCCTGGAGGGCCAGGCCGACCGTCCCGGCGCTGGACTCGACCGTGAACGGGCCGATCAGCTCACCGGCGGCACCGGAGTGGCTCTCGGGGCTCAGCGCCAGGGTGGGGGTCGGCTGCTGGTCGACGCCGACGTTGGCCTCGCCGGTCAGGTGGCGGTACAGGGTCTGGATGTCGCGGCCGTTGTTGCCCGCCAGCTTCGAGCCGTTGCTGAAGTGCCAGATGGCGGCCTGCGTGCCGGCGACGGCGCGCTCCACGTTCAGGTTGGTGCCGAGCTGGGCGTTCAGCTCGTCAACCGACACCTGCGGGTAGGAGTTCTGCAGGATCCACAGCACCTTGCCCGGAGCGGTGGGGAACGGCGCACCCTCGTCCGTGGGGTACTGGTCCCACGGGACCTCGTGGTAAGGGGCCTTGTTGGCGGCGGTGATGGTCAGCTCGACGCAGTAGGTGAGCAGCTCGGTGCCGTCCTCGAGGACGAGGGGCAGCAGCACCGTCGGGACCGAGGAGCGGTCCGTCAGGTGGATCCTCTCGCCCTTGACCTCGTTCGTGTTGTCGTAGTGGCCCTTGGTGGACGCGGCGGCCGGCAGTGCGGTGCCGACGAGCAGGGCAGCCGCGCCGAGCAGTGCCGCGCCGGCTCGCGCCAGGCGCAACCCGAGTCTCATGTCTCTCCTCTCTTCCGGACCAGAGGTCCGGGAAACCGCCGACCGGCGGACTGGATCAGGGGTAGACCACGATTTCCCGCCGCCGTGACCCCGGTGTCCCCATCGGCGTGAGTCTTGGGGCGCTCCGGTTCCGGCGACCCGTTGACGGGCCGACCCGTTTTTCCGGTTCGGCGGACGGCACGACTTTAGCCGACGCGTCAATTCCGGCGTAGCAAGGCCCCGCCCTGTTTCGGGAGCCGCCCGGTTATTCGTCCCCCCGGGTGAGGCATTGCGGGAAGGGGCCGCCTTCGGCTCCACCGGAGCTTCCTCCCAGCCGGGCCCACCGCCGTGCGGCACGCCGGCGGCAGCGGGAACTCGTCCGTCCAACCTGCCCGTTTCCGGGGCGGGAGCCACCACCGGCGGTCACACTGGACGTCACCCGTGTCGCACCGGGGCGGAGCGCGTCGCCCCCCTAGGATGCGCGGGCGGCGCGAAGGTTGCGTGCCGATGCCAAACTGGAAGCATCCGGACCATGAAATGTGGTTTTCCCGGGACTCCGACAACGGAAAGTGAAGTACTGGCCGGCCTTAGCCCGAGCATCCGGGGACTGGTGTCACCTTTCGGGGTGAGCGGAATTACTCGCCGCATGCTCGGCGCCGGATAACTCGCTCAATAGCTGCTAGTCCGGTCGGAGGGCGAATGCGGACCAGCAAGCGGACAGAATTGGCCGGATCGGGAAGCGTTACGTACAAGCCGTAACCGTTACGCAGACTGTTGATCACTTTTTGGTGAACGACACCGGTTGGCGGCGGAGTGGCGTCATTCGGGCCCCGGGCGCACCCCCACCGCCCGAGCACCCTCCGATGGGGTGGGACCGAGCACCGCCCCGCCACGCGACCCGCCCACGACGACCAGGCGATGGCGGCCAGAGCGTGGCGAAGCTCACTCCACATCCGCAGCGCCCCGAGGAACCCCTCCGGCACGACGGCGACCCCGGCGCGACACGGGCACCCGTGGACGCGAGCGAGGAGACGTGCCCATCGTCACAACGGCCTGAGCCCCCCGGAGGGGCACCCCCTCGCCCGGAGGGACTGGCCCGGAAACGGAACGACCCCCCTGTCGCCAGGGGGGTCGTTCGACGCGCGCCCGAAGGGATTCGAACCCCTAACCTTCTGATCCGTAGTCAGATGCTCTATCCGTTGAGCTACGGGCGCTTGTTCAGTTGTGACCAGCCGTTACCGGCCGGTGCTGCGGAGGCTCCGGGATTTGAACCCGGGAGGGGGCTTAAACCCCCAACCGCATTAGCAGTGCGGCGCCATAGACCAGACTAGGCGAAGCCTCCCGGGACCTCGTTCGGTCGCTCGCGGCATACATTACACAACCGGGTGGACCAGGGGCAAAACCGGGTCCCCCTAAACCTGTTCTCCCAGCTCAGAGCCGCCTTCGGCGAGCGCGGCGCGCACCACGCCGTCGAGGGCGCCCGGGTTCGCCAGCGCCTCCCGGCTCACCGCCTCGGACACCGGGACCCCGGCCAGGATCCGCTTGACGGGAACCTCGCACTTCTTGCCGTTCAGCGTTCTCGGCACCTCCCCGACCCGCAGGAACCGGTCCGGGACGTGGCGGGGCGACAACGTCGTCCGGAGCAGTGACCGCGCACGCGCCACCACCGCCCCCTCCTCCGCCTCCGGCGCCAGCACCAGGAAGCACACCAGTTCCCCGTCCGGCCTCGTCGGGCCGGAGTTGTCGATGACCAGCGAGTCGAGCACCTCGGGAAGGCTCTCCACCACGCCGTAGAACTCCGAGGTGCCCATCCGCACTCCACCGCGGTTGAGCGTGGAGTCGCTGCGCCCGTGGATCACCGCCGAACCCCGTGGGCTGAGGCGGACCCAGTCACCGTGCCGCCACACACCGGGAAAGGCCTCGTAGTAGGCCTCGCGCATCCGAGCGCCGTCGGAGTCCCCCCAGAAGAAGACCGGCATCGAGGGCATCGGCCGCGTCACCACCAACTCGCCCACCTGGTCCACCACCGACCGGCCGTCCTCGTCGTAGGCCTCCACCGCCGCCCCCAGCGCTCGGCACGACAACTCCCCCACCCAGACCGGAACGGTGGGCGCGCTGGTCAGGAAGGCGGTGCAGACGTCGGTGCCGCCGGACACGCTCGCGATCTGGACGTCCGGCCCCAGCTGGTCGGCCAGCCAGCGGAAGCCCTCCTCGCTGAGCGGAGCGCCGGTCGAACCGACCGCCCGCACCCGAGACAGGTCGAGCCCGGCGAGGGTGACTCGCCCCTTCTGGCAGGAGTGGACGAACGGCGCGGAGATCCCCAGGTAGGTGACGCCGGTCGACGCCGCCAACCGCCACAGCGCGTCGGGCTCCGGGTGGGCCGGACTACCGTCGTAGAGCACGACCGCCGCGCCCACCAGCAGGCCGGACACCAGGTAGTTCCACATCATCCAACCCGTGGTGGTGAACCACAGGAACCGGTCGCCCGGCCCGAGGTCGGCGTGCAGCGCCAACACCTTCAGGTGCTCCACCACGATGCCGCCGTGCCCGTGCACGATCCCCTTGGGCAACCCGGTGGTGCCGGAGGAGTACAACACCCACAGCGGGTGGTCGAAGGCGACCGGTTCGAAGGTCAGCCGAGCGTCCGGGTGCGCTCGGAGCGCCCGTTCCCAGGGCACCGCCCGGACCCCGCCGATCGTGTCGGTCGAGCCGGTGGAACCGGCCCGGGCGGCGGCGTCCCCGAGGTAGTCGACCAGCACGACGGTTCGCAACGTGGGGAGCCTGCTGGCGAGTTCCCCGACCTTTCCCCGGATGTCGAACGAACGACCTCCGTACTGGTACCCGTCAACGGCGAGGAGGACGACCGGCTCGATCTGCCGGAACCGGTCCACGGCGGCCGTGGTGCCGAAGTCCGGCGAGCAGGAGGACCACACGGCGCCGATGCTCGCGGTGGCCAACAGGCCCACCAGGGCGTGCGGGGTGTTCGGCAGCAGGGCGACCACGCGGTCACCTCGACCGACGCCCTCCGCCACGAGGAACTCCCGCAGGGCCGCCACCCGCCCGCGCAGCTCGTCGAAGGACCACTCCTCCCCGGTTCCGTCCTCGCGCCGGAACACGACGGCGACCTCCGGTCCGGGCCGGCCCGCCAGCGCCTGCTCCGCGTAGTTCAACGTCGCACCGGGGAACCACCTCGGCTCGGACATGCCCCCACCGGCGTAGGCGGACGCCGGACGCCGGTGGAACCGGACCCCGAGGAACTCGGCCGCCGCGGACCAGAAGCCGTCGAGGTCCTCCACCGACCACCGCCAGAGCGCCTCGTAGCCGGCCGGTCCACCGGGCGGGGCTGAGCAGCCCAGCGCCTCGGGCCGCCGTTCGCGAACCCAGGTCTCGAACCGTTCCAGGGCGCTGGTCCCCGCCCGAGCGGAGTCGGGTGCCCACAGCACCTCGGGCGTGGCCGCCTCGTTGCCTGCCATACCTCGGTTCCTAGCCCAATCCGGCGCGTTCGCCAAGGGGTCGACCGGGCGGGACAGGGCGCCGGGGGTGGGTGCGGGTGCCGGGGCGGTGAACCCTGAAGGGGCTTCAGCGCAGGTGCGCGTCGAACCAGGTCAACGTGCGCTGCCACGCCTCCGACGCGGCGACCCCGTCCTGGTCGAACCGGTGTTCGGACTCCGGGTAGGTGACCACGTTCGCCACCGAGGAGGCGCTGTCCGCTGCGTCGCGGAGGCGCACCAGGCCCTGGTCCGACTCGTCGTCGCTCCCGTAGAGCGCCAGCCAGGGGCAGCTCAGCTCGGAGACGAGGTCGACGAGGGTTCGGCCGTCGTCCTCGTCGGGGAGGGTGACGGCGTCCGGCGCGACGCTGACGACGGCGCCCAGGCTCCGCTGCGAGGCCACCCTCAGCGCCGCCGTGCCCCCGGCACCGAAACCGAGCAAGCCGAGTTGGTCGTCGCGCACTCCCCGGTCGACCAACCAGACGCAGGCGGCGTCGGTGTCGGCGAGCAGGCGGTCACCCGTCCCGCCGTCGGGACGGCTCTGGTCCCCGTCCAGGTGCGGAGCGGCCACCAGCCACCCCTCCGCGGCCAGCCCGACGGCGAGCTCACGGAGCTGGTCGACGACGCCGCGTCTGCCGTGCAGGAGCACCAGGCCCCCGCGCACGCTGTTCTCGGGTTCCGCGACGGTCACCGTCAACTCCCTGCCGTCCGTGAGCGGAACTGTCTCGGTGCGGGTCTGCGTCATGGCTTCCAGCCAACCACGGCGGAGTGAACTCCCGTCAACACCAGGGTGCGGAGAGCGGCGGAACAGGTTTACGCGGCTGGTGCAGTGACAACCGTCTCGTTTCCTGGGCATGATCCAGGGACGACGTCGGCGCGTACGGGACCGGGCACTGGCCAGGACACCCGTTCGAGTAATAGCGTGACCCGGTTGGGCTAGCTGCGGAGGATTCGCGGATGACCGTACGGATGAGGGCTGACCTGGCCGCCCTTCCGAACTACGTTCCGGGGCGCTCGGTGCCGGGAGCCGTCAAGCTGGCGAGCAACGAGGTCCCCGGCGGCCCCCTCCCCAGCGTCGTCGAGGCGATCTCCCTCGCGTCGACACAGGTCAACAGGTACCCGGACAGTGGCGCGTCGCTGCTGGTCGACACGTTGTCCCGCCACCTGGACGTGGAGGCCGACCAGCTCGCGGTCGGCTGCGGTTCCGTGTCGTTGTGCCAGCAGCTGGTCCAGGCGACCTGCCAGGACGGCGACGAGGTCGTGTTCCCCTGGCGGTCGTTCGAGGCCTACCCGATCATCGTTCAGGTCGTGGGCGCGAGGCAGGTACGAGTTCCACTGACGGAGAGTCACCAGCTCGACCTCACTGCCCTCGCCCAGGCGATCACACCCGCCACCCGGTTGGTGTTCCTGTGCAACCCCAACAACCCGACCGGTACGGCCCTTGGCCGGGACGAGATCGAGGACTTCCTGGACCGGGTCCCGGAGCACGTCCTCGTCGTGCTCGACGAGGCGTACCGGGAGTTCGTCACCGACCGCGAGGTTCCGGACGGCATCGAGGTGGCGAAGCGGAGCTTCGCCGCCGGGCGGGACAACGTGGCCGTGCTCCGGACGTTCTCCAAGGCCTACGGCCTCGCGGGCCTGCGGGTCGGGTACTGCTACGCCACGCCGTCGGTGGCGCGGGCATTACGGAAGGTCTACCTCCCGTTCAGCGTGAACGCCATCGCCCAGGCCGCCGCGATCGCCTCCCTGGAGGCACGGGACGAGCTGCTCGTTCGTTGCGCCGAGATCTCCCGGGAGCGCGAACGGGTCCGCGACGGGCTGCGCGAGCTGGGGTACGAGATCCCGCCCAGCCAGGCCAACTTCGTCTGGCTCCCGCTCGGGGAGGACACCGCGGCCTTCACCGACCACTGCCTCGACCACAAGATCATCGTTCGCGGGTTTCCTGGTGAGGGGGTCCGGGTCACCATCGGCGACCGGGAGGAGAACGACCTGTTCCTGGTCGCGGCGACGGCCTACGCGCAGCGCTGACCGCTCGGGTGGAGCGGGCGGCCGCCAGGTGCCCGCGTGGCAGCGCATCCGGCGCGGACCCGAGCGCGGTAGGCGGCGGCCCCGGACGCCCTCAGTCGGCGAGCAGGCAGAACTCGTTGCCCTCCGGGTCCGCGAGCACCAGGAGGTCGGGCTCCTCCCGGACGAGGACCGCTCCCAACCCCACCAGGCGGTCACGTTCCGACGCCAGGCCCTCTGCCCACAGGTCGAGGTGAACGCGGTTCTTGGTGACCTTGGGTTCGGGAACTCGTTGGCAGAAGAGGCGAGGGGCGCCCGGTGCCGTCGGTTCCACGAGGACCAACGGATCGTCCTCGGGGTCCTCGATCCCCTCCGCCCGCAGGCGGGTCAGCTCGGCCTCGTCGTAGGGAGCCACCTCGTACCCCGTCAGGGCCGCGGCCCAGAACCGGGCGAGGGAGGCGGGGTGGGTGCAGTCGAACACGATGTCGCGCAGCAGGGCCATCCGCGCAGGTTGGCAAGTGGCGGGGGAAGGCGGCAACGGATTTCCCGCTCGAGCGGAGGGGGCTGCCTCGCGTCGCGAGGACGTCGGACCGGCCAGCCGGGCGGTGGTCCTCCCGGCTCGGGAGGACCACCCCGCCACCAACGCGGAAGCGGAGGGATTTGAACCCCCGGACCCTGTGACAGGTCTCCCGCTTTCAAGGCGGGTGCATTCGGCCGCTCTGCCACGCTTCCTCGTGCCCCAGCCTAGACGGCGCCGTCCGCGAGATCAGAGCTCCCCACCGAAATGGTCGGCGATCCGGGTGAACACCTTGCCCAGGACGGCCTGCTCCTCCTCGTCGAGGAGGTCGATCAGGTGCGCCCGCACCCCCGTGACGTGGGTCGGGGCGGCGCTGCGCAGCAGGTCCATCCCCTCGTCGGTGAGCACGGCGAAGACGCCACGGCCGTCGCTGGGGCACTCCATGCGACGAACGAGGCCGGCGTTCTCCATCCGGTTGATCTGGTGCGACACCCGGCTCTTCGAGGAGGCCACCTCCCCGGCGAGCTGGCTCATCCGCATCCGGCGGTCCGGGCTCTGCGAGAGCCTGACCAGGATCTCGTAGTCGGGGAGCGTGATGTCGCGCGCATCCTGGAGTTCCCGGTTCAGCTGGTAGGCCAGCAGGGAGCTGCCGACGAAGTAGGCCCGCCACACCCGTTCCTGCTCGCTGCTCAACCACCTGGGCTCGACCCGAGTTCCTTCGTCCACCCGCCTAGGTTATTGGCTCCGGCGCGGCGGAACGCCGGTTCCGTTCAGGCTCACGGTGAATACACCCGGTGGTCGTAACGGTGTTGCGCCACGCTGTCACTCCACCGGATGGAGATCCCGATGCCTTGGCGGACGGGGCGTCACCGCGTCACCGCGTCGCCAGCCGCCCCGTCCTCGGCAGCGCCGGAGCGCCGTCCGTCAGCTGACCCCGCTCGGCGGCCTGACGCCGCCGTGCGCCGGGGTCCCCGTTCACGTCCTCGGTGCTGAGCCCGTACGCGGTGGCGACGTGCGCCGCCGTGCGGGCGTTCACGAGCAGGGCACGACGGTTGACGTTGCCGAGGTCGTCCTCGGGCTGGTGGTAGTGGGGGTCGTAGGCCTCCCCCGCCGTCCCACCCCACCTGGCGGCCTGCTCCTCCGTCATCTCCCCCTCGGCGCCGGTGAACAGCCCGCCGGCCGGGATGCCCACCGCCACGAACTCCCGGTAGTCGGAACGACCGTCGAACGCGGTGCCCTCGGCCTCGATCCCCTGGGAGGCGAGGTGGTCGACGAGGGCCCGCTCGATCTGGGCCGACCCGTGGGGGCCGGGGTCGGAGAGGCCGTCGGAGCCGTCCCCGTCGTAGACGAAGTAGCCGGGGTTGGGGGAGCCGACCATGTCGAGGTTCAGGTAGAGGGCGATGTCGAGCTGCTGCTCGGAGTCGAGCGAGCGGACGTACTGGGTGGAACCGTGCAGCCCGAGTTCCTCCGCTCCCCACCAGGCGAACCGGATGGCGTTGTTGACCTCGGGAGCGGCGCCCAGCCGCAGCGCCGTCTCCAGCAGGGCCGCGCTCCCGGTGCCGTTGTCGCTGATGCCCGCGTAGACCGCGTCGAGGTGGGCGCCGACCACCACGACGTTGTCGGTGCGCCCGGTGCTGGTCTGGGCGAGGACGTTCCGGCTGGTGTCGACGGTCACCTCGCCGACGAGTTCCAGGGTCGCCGGCGTCCCGGCCGCGTCGAACAGCGCGTCGCCGTCGACCGGATCGAGGCCGCCCACGGGGATGACACCGGCACTGGCGTCACCCAGGGTGCCGTGCACCGGGCCTCCGGTGTTGTTGACCACGAGCAGGGCCGCCGCGCCGGCGTCGGCGGCCAGCCGCGCCTTCTCGGCGAAGGTGCACTCGCCGCGCCGGACCACGGCGATGGCAGCGGCGACGTCCACCCCCGCGAAGTCGGTGGAGGCGCAGCCGAGTTCACGCTCGGGTGGCAGGGGGGCGAGGGGGCCGTCGAGCCCACCCCCGGGTGTCGACGGTGAGTAGGTGAACATCTGCACGTCCAGTTCGGAGTCGGGGACGAGCAGGCGTTCGGTGTCGATCGTGAACCGTTCGTACTCGAACTCGGGAGTGGTGACGTCGAACCCGGCCTCCTCCAACCGGGCGACGACGTAGTCGACGCTCGCGTCGTAACCGGGCTCCCCGGCGGCACGGGTCCCCCCGTGCCGGTCGGCGATCCGCTGGAAGGCGACCAGGTGGCGGTTGAGGCCGGTGAGGTCCACCGCCGAGGCGACCCGTTCGGGGAGCTCCGCCCGTGGGGCGCCGGTCGCCTCGTCGATCGCCGGCTGGGCGCCGGCGGCCGCGGGCAGGCCCGTGGCGGCCAGGCTCGCGGCGGCGACGAGCCCGACGGTGGTCGTGGTGGTCCGCCTGCGGTACGGGAACGTGGTCATGGTGCCTCCCAGGAAAGGACGGGCCGTTCCGGCTGCCTGCGACCGGTCCGCCGAGGGCCGGCGGCGGGGGGTGCGCCGCCACCCCG
>NZ_AGVX02000336.1 GCF_000239155.1 Actinoalloteichus spitiensis RMV-1378 | reverse complement strand
GGGTGGGCGGGCGTTGCCCTGGGTGGACCCCGCGCTGTTCGCCGAGTTGATGCTCAGCTGGGAGCTGCGCTCCTACCGGGCGGCGGTGGAGCAGGCGGGACCGGTCTACTTCGACCGCGGCGCACCGGACGTCCTCGGGTACCTGCGGCTGTCGGGCCTGCGGGTGCCGCCGCACGTGGAGCGGGCCGCGCGCGAGGTCACCTACCACCGCCTGGTGTTCGTGACGCCGTACTGGCCGGAGGTCTTCCACCACGACGCGGAGCGGCGGCAGGACCACGCGGAGGCGGAGCGGACCTGCGAGGTGATGCTGGCGGTGTACCGCGAACTCGGCTACGAGACGGTGCTCGTCCCGAGGGGGACGCCCGCCGAGCGCGCCGACTTCGTCGTGGAACGCACCGCCGGCCAGCGGCCGGTGCCCCGCGAGCCGGTCGGGCGCGGGGAGGGGGCCGTGCCGCCACCGGTGGTCTCCTGACCGGGTCTCGTGACCGGTCGGCGGTTCCAGGCCACCGGCACCGTGGCATGCCGGCGCCGACCCGTTCGGGGGACGACGTCCGACGTCGGCGCCGTTCCGCCACCCGCCGGGTCACTGGCGGGCACGACCACCGCCCGGCAACGACCTGGCCGGGCACCAGTGGGTGGTACTGTCAGCGATAGATTTTCTTTCACTGGCAGATCGGAGTCGCGTGGTCACCGCTGGCGTCACCATCGCAGTCCTCTCGGGGCTCGCCATCCTCACGATCGGCGCCCTCTACCTCCTGGCGCCACAGCGGACGGCGGCGAGCTTCGGCCTCCCCTCCATACCGGCGGGGAGGGACGTCGCCTGGTTGCGCGTCAAGGGTGTCCGCGACCTCGCCACCGGTGTCGTCGCCTGCGCGTTGCTGCTCACGGCCCCGACCACCACCCTGGGGTGGGCCGTCGCCGCCTTCTCGATCGTTCCCGCCGGCGACGCGGTGACGGTGCTCCGCTCCGACGGACGACGGAGCGCCGCCTACGGGATCCACGGGGCGACGGCCGTGCTCATGCTCGTCTCCGCCGGCTTCCTGCTGAGCGCGGCATGAGGGACCAGGAGCGCTCGACCCCGACGGACCCGAAGGAGCGCCGCCGCCTCGCCCGCCGCCACGAGATCATGGACGTGGCCCTGGCGATCGCCGAACGGGAGGGCTGGGAGGCGGTGACGACCCGGCGGGTCGCCCGGTCGATCGACTACAGCCAACCCGTCATCTACCAGCACTTCTCCAGCCGGGACGACCTCATCGCGGCGATCGCCCGCCGGGGCTTCAACACCCTCACCGGGGAGGTCGAGAGCGTCGCGCGAGCCGGGGACGCCCGCCCCTTCGAGGAGCTGTGCCGCCGTTACGTCGCGTTCGGCCGCCGCCACCCCCGCCTGTACGAGGTGATGTTCGGCGCGCCCACGACCCTGGCCTTCGCGACCGCCGACACCCCGGAGGAACTCCGGCGGACGTTCCTCACCCTGCGGGAGCTCGTCGCCCGGGGGCACCCGGCGGAGGACGCGGACGGCGCGACCGAGTTCTTCTGGGCCTGTTGTCACGGCCTCGTCTCCCTGCTCCTCGCGGGCCGGATCCCCGGGACCCGGGTGGAGGAGCACGTGCGCCGGGTCGGCCACCTGCTCGGTGGGTGAGGAACGCGCGCCGCGCACCCTCCTCGCCCCGACCTCGCGGCGGCCGAGGACCGGGCGCCAGGGAGGATGCGGAGGATGAGCCACGAAACGTCGCCGCCCGAGGGCGGGAACCACATCGTCGTGCGCTACTTCGCGGGCGCCGGGGCCGCCGCCGGCACGGGCCAGGAGTCCCTACCGCTCCCGGACGGCGAGCCGACGGTGGCGGCAGTGCTGGCGATGGTGAGCGCCCGGCACGGGGAACGGCTGGACCGGGTGCTGCGCGGGTGCAGCTTCCTCCTCGACGGCGTCGCGGTGCGTGACCGGAACACGCCGATCACGGCCGGAAGTGAGCTGGACGTCCTGCCGCCGTTCGCCGGTGGGTGAGCCGATTCGTTGACCCTCCGCATCGGCACTTCCCCCACACGAACTTCACATCTTCACCCCTTTGGGGGCAATCACCGTCCGTCTACCCGCCAATTGCCTACTGTGAGCAAGGAACGTGAGCCAGGACTCACGCGCCGTGATCGATATCAGGAAGGACACGGGGGGATAACGGCCCGCTGACCAGGCACGATGCCCGCATCGACAAACCCCCCTCCGTGTTACTGTGACGAGCGTCACCATTGATAGGGTTTGGGATTTGTCCGGCGCTTACGTAGCGTCGCCTCTCGGTCGCCCCGAACGGCCATGACAACCGAGGAGTCCGCCGCGCCGAACCCTGTCCAGCGGGCTCCCCACCCCCGAACCACAGAGCCGGACAGGGACTCAGAAAGCCAGGGCGCATCCAGCGCCAGGCCGGACAGGAAACCGCCCCGCACGAGCGGGACCGGGTTCCAGCAGGCGCGGGTAGGAGAGAGGGACATGTCTCGCTACCAAGGCAAGCACCGCAAGGCTTCCGCTACCAGCCGCACCTTCGCCCGGATCGCCGTCGCCGGCGCGATCGTCGGTGCCCCGCTGGCCATGGCCGGAACCGCGCAGGCCGCTGACTGGGACACGCTCGCGCAGTGCGAGAGCAGCGGAGACTGGAGCATCAACACCGGCAACGGCTACTACGGCGGTGTGCAGTTCTCCCCGACCACCTGGGTCGAGTTCGGCGGCACCGAGTACGCCCCGATGGCTCACCAGGCGACCCGCGAGCAGCAGATCGCGGTCGCCGAGCGGGTGCTCGCGGTCCAGGGCCCCAACGCCTGGCCGGCGTGCAGCGCCAAGACCGGCTGGCACCTCCAGGAGGGCGCGCCCGTCGCCGCTCCTGAGCCCGCCCCCGAGCCCGTCGCCGCCGAGGAGCCGGCTCCCGCGCCGGAG
>NZ_AGVX02000337.1 GCF_000239155.1 Actinoalloteichus spitiensis RMV-1378 | reverse complement strand
GCCGGTGCCTCGGCGGGCGCCTCCTGGGCGGGAGCCTGGGCCTGGGCCGGCGCGCCGGAACCGATGACCGCGAGTCGACCACCCACCTCGACGGTCTCGTCCTCGCCCGCCACGATCTCCAGCAGGGTGCCGGCGACCGGGGAGGGGATCTCGGTGTCCACCTTGTCGGTGGACACCTCGAGCAGGGGCTCGTCGACCTCGACGCTGTCCCCGACGTTCTTCAACCACCGTGTGACGGTGCCCTCGGTGACGCTCTCACCCAGCGCCGGCATCTCCACCGGGGTGCCCTCGGCGGCACCGCCGCCGTTCCCGGACCCGGCCGCCGCCGGGGCCGGAGCGGGCTGCTCGGCGGGCTGGGGAGTCGGCGCGGGGGACTCGGCCGGCTGCTCCTGGGTGGCGGCACCGGACGCCGGTTCCTCGCCCGAACCGTCGTCGAGCTGGGCGAGTTCGGCGCCGACCTCGACGGTCTCGTCCTCCTGGGCGATGATCCGCCGCAGTACTCCGGCGGCGGGGGAGGGGATCTCGGTGTCCACCTTGTCGGTGGACACCTCGAGCAGGGGCTCGTCGACCTCGACCCGGTCGCCTTCCTTCTTCAACCACCGTGTGACGGTGCCCTCGGTGACACTCTCACCGAGCGCCGGCATCTGGACGGAGAAGGCCATCTTTTCGCTGACTCCTCGTGCTAGTCGCTCGTGGGACTTAGTTCCTCGCTCCGGCTTCAGCCGTGCGCGTGCAGGGGCTTACCGGCCAAGGCGAGATGTGCCTCCCCGAGAGCCTCGTTCTGGGTGGGGTGAGCGTGCACCAGCTCCGCGACCTCGCCGGGGAACGCCTCCCAGTTGTAGATCAGTTGTGCCTCGCCGATCAGTTCGCCGACCCGCGCGCCGATCATGTGCACGCCGACCACCGGGCCGTCCTGGCCCTTGGCGCCGGCCTTGACCAGCTTCACGGCCCCGGACGTCTTGAGGATCTGGCTCTTGCCGTTGCCGCCGAGGTCGTAGACGAGGGTCTGGACCTCGCCGTACTTCTCCTTCGCCGCGGTCTCGGTCAGGCCGACGGAGGCGACCTCGGGTTCACAGTAGGTGACCCGGGGGATGCCGGCCTCGTCGATGGTGGACGGGTTCAGCCCGGCGATCTCCTCGGCGACGAAGATGCCCTGCTGGAAGCCCCGGTGCGCGAGCTGGAGGCCGGGGACCAGGTCACCCACGGCGAACACGCCGGGCACGCTGGTGCGCAGGCGCTCGTCGGTCACCACGAAACCGCGGTCGGTAGCGACGCCGACCTCCTCGAAGCCGTGTCCCGCGCTGTTGGGGCCACGGCCCACCGCGACCAGCAGCAGGTCGGCGTCCAGCTGTTCCCCGGACTCCAGGTTCACCGACACCGAGGTGTCGTCCTGGGTGACCCCGGTGAACCGCACCCCGGTCTTGAAGGTGATCCCCCGGCGGCGGAACGCGCGCTCCAGCTGCTTGGAGAGGTACTCGTCCTCGTTGGGCACCAGGCGGGGCAGCGCCTCGACCACGGTGACCTCCGCGCCGAAGGACCGCCACACGCTGGCGAACTCCACGCCGATGACCCCGCCGCCGAGCACGACGACCCGCTCCGGCACGAAGTCCAGGTTCAGCGCCTGGTCGCTGGTGATCACGCGGCCGCCGATGTCCAGACCCGGCAGGCTGCGCGCGTAGGAGCCGGTGGCGAGCACGACGTGGCGGCCGGTGTAGGTGGCACCCTCCACCTCCACCGTGGTCGGGGAGGTCAGCGTGCCGGCGCCGTTGACGTAGGTGATGCCCTTCGACTTCACCAGACCCTGGAGGCCCTTGAAGAGCCGGTTGACGACACCGTCCTTGTACGAGTTGACCCCGGCGATGTCGATGCCCTCCAGGGAGCTCTTCACGCCGAACTGATCACCGTCCCGGGCCGAGTCGGCCACCTCGGCCGCGTGCAGCAGCGCCTTGGTCGGGATGCAGCCGCGGTGCAGGCAGGTTCCTCCGAGTTTGTCCTTCTCGACCAGGACAACGGACAGACCCAGCTCTGCCGCGCGCAGGGCGCACGCGTAGCCGCCGGAGCCGCCGCCGAGGATCACGAGATCGGCGGAGGTGTCAGTCACGGGATCTCCTTGACAGGCAGGTTGGCGAAATCGCTTACGGGATACACCCTAGGTCGCCTCGGCGGGGTACCCGGTGCCATCTTGTCACCACGTATCGCCAGTTGGTGAAGGGGTCCGGCTGGGCGGCCCCCCGTGGCGGGGCGGATCACCCACGGTGCACGCGCCGGGTCCTCCGCGTGGTGGCCGACGGGAACGGGCCGTCCGCCGAAACCGTTGCCGAGGAGGCACCCGTGGTGCCAGCCGTGCTGGCAGGATCGGGACAAGCGAACAGGAGGTGTCCGTTGTGGGTCTTTTCGATCGGTTCCGGCGTCGTCGTCAGCGTCCCGGGACGCTGCGTACCTCGACCAAAGCTGACACCAGCCACCTGGAGGAGTGGGCCGCGGCGCGGCGGGGCGTGGAGGCCTACGTCGAGCCGAGGACCGCGGTGACCGAGACGACCGTGGTCCTCATCGCGCACGACGGGGAGTGGACGCGGCGACGCATCGACGGCCCCGAGGGCGCGAAGCAGTTCGCCAGGAAGCTGAGCATGCCCGTCTACGACGTGGCCCTCGTCGGGTATCCGCAACGGATGCGCGATTACACGGCCCGGCAGCGGGCCTTACGCAAACGCGCCGAGGGGGAGGGGCGGACCGACTGAACGAGCGGCCCGCCCCCCTCGGGGCGGCGGCGCGAGGCACGCGGCGGTGGCGGGGGTCGCGGAGTGATCTGCCTCAACTTCGCGGCCCGGGCGTGCCGCCGTCGGGCGCGGGCCCGGTCAGCCGTGCTCGGCGATGTCGGCGAGCACGGCGGCGATGGTGCGCACCGGCAACCCGGTGCCGCCCTTGGGCGTGTAGCCCCAGGCGCCCTTGTCGTTGAAGGCGGGGCCGGCGATGTCGATGTGCGCCCAGGGCAGCCCGTCCTTCACGAACTCCCGCAGGAAGATGCCGGCGGCCAGCATCCCTCCCCAGCGGTGCCCGGTGACGTTCGCCAGATCCGCGAGCTTGGAGTCGAGGTCCCCGCGCAGCTCCTCCGGCAGCGGCATCGCCCAACCGCCCTCACCGGTGGCCCTGGCGATCTCCGCGACCCGGTCGCGGAACTCGTCCTCGCCCATGACGCCCGGGGTGCGCTTGCCCAGGGCCACGACCTGCGCGCCGGTCAGCGTCGAGGTCTCGATCAGGTAGTCGGGGTCGTCCTCGGCGGCCCGGGTGATGGCGTCGGCGAGGACCAGGCGGCCCTCCGCGTCGGTGTTGAGCACCTCGACGGTCTTCCCGCCGTACATGGTGAGCACGTCACCAGGCCGGTAGGCGGTGCCGGATGGCAGGTTCTCCGCGAGCGGAACGTGCGCGATGACCTCCAGCGGGTACCTGAGCCGCGCCGCGAGGACGACGCTGGCGACCACGGCGGCGGCGCCGGACATGTCCGAGGTCATCTGGTCCATGTCCGCCGGCGGCTTGAGGGAGATGCCGCCGCTGTCGAAGGTGATGCCCTTCCCGACCAGCGCCACCTTCTTCACCGCGCGCGGGTGGGCGTAACGCAGGCGCAGCAGCCTCGGGCCGCGCGTCGAACCGCCGCCCACGCCGAGGATGCCGCCGTACCCGCCCTTGCGCAGGCCCTTCTCGTCGAGGACCTCGATGTCGACACCGGCCTCCTTCGCCAGGTCGCTGGCGCGCTCGGCGAACGACTCGGGGAACAGGTCGTTCGGCGGGGTGTTCACCAGGTCCCTGGCGGTGTTCACGGCGGAGGCGATGGCGGTGGCCGCCGTCAGCGTGGCCTGCGGGTCACCCTCGACGGCGGTGGGGAGCACGAACTCCACCCGGCCGACGGGGGCGTCGCCCGGCTCGGTGCGGTACCGGGTGAAGCGGTAGGCGCCGAGGAGCGTGCCCTGCGCCGCCGCGCCGAGGTCCAGCAGGGACAGCAGGCTGACGGCGTGT
>NZ_AGVX02000338.1 GCF_000239155.1 Actinoalloteichus spitiensis RMV-1378 | reverse complement strand
GCCCCGGAGCCGGGGGCCTCCCCGGCTCCGGGGGCGGGCGATGACGGTGCCCGTGGGGGCCGGACCGCCCCGGCCTCCCCTGCGCGGAGGGTTCCCGACGAACCCGGCGCCGCGCCGTTGGTGCCCGCCTGAGCGGGTGGGCGCGGTGGGACCGTCCCCCTGCCGCGCCCACCCCGGTCGGACGGTGCGCCCGGGGTGGGCGGTGCCCAGCCAGGAGGTGCGCCGAGGCGGTCCGGGCGAACCCCGGCCGGGTCCGGACGAGGACGCCGAGCCGCCCCGGCCGGTGCCCTGTGGGGAGGATCGGAGCGCGAGGACCCCGGTGCGCCGTGGGTCGCCTACCCGGCGCCGGGTGGGCACCGCTGTCCTGCGGGTCCGGGCCGGACGTCGCCAGGGGCGTCCGCGGTCGGCCCGCCGGTGTGCGTCGCGAGGGCCGGCCCGGTTGACGAAGGCCGCGCGAAGCCTCGCCCAGTTGCCGCCGCCAGGGCCCGGCGGCGGTGGGCGGGGTGGGAGATCGTCACGGTCGGGTCGACCGACATACCGGGGGCCACGGCCACCGCTCTACGATCGCGGCCATGGCCGAGTTCATCTACACCATGAAAAAGGTGCGCAAGGCACACGGTGACAAGGTGATCCTTGACGACGTCACCATCATGTTCTACCCCGGCGCCAAGATCGGCGTCGTCGGCCCGAACGGGGCCGGAAAGTCGTCTGTGCTCAAGATCATGGCCGGACTCGACCAGCCGAACAACGGTGACGCGTTCCTGTCACCGGGCTATTCGGTCGGGATCCTGCAACAGGAACCGCCGCTCAACGAGGACAAGACGGTTCTCGGCAACGTCGAGGAGGGCGTTGGCGAGATCAAGACGAAGCTGAACCGCTTCAACGAGATCGCTGAGCAGCTCGCCACCGACTACACCGACGAGCTGATGGAGGAGATGGGCAGGCTCCAGGAGGAGCTGGACCACGCTGACGCCTGGGACCTCGACTCCCAGTTGGAGCAGGCGATGGACGCCCTCCGGTGTCCGCCGCCGGACGCCGACGTCAAGGTGCTCTCCGGCGGTGAGCGCCGCCGGGTCGCCCTGTGCAAGCTGTTGCTGAGCAAGCCCGACCTCCTGCTGCTCGACGAGCCCACCAACCACCTGGACGCCGAGAGCGTGCTGTGGCTGGAGCAGTTCCTCGCCAGCTACCCCGGCGCCGTGCTCGCCGTCACCCACGACCGGTACTTCCTCGACAACGTCGCCGGCTGGATCCTGGAGCTCGACCGGGGACGGGCGTTCGTCTACGAGGGCAACTACTCCACTTACCTGGAGAAGAAGTCCGAGCGGCTCGCGGTGCAGGGCAAGCGGGACGCCAAGCTGCACAAGCGCCTCCAGGACGAGCTGGCCTGGGTGCGGTCGAACGCCAAGGCCAGGCAGGCCAAGTCGAAGTCCCGCCTCCAGCGGTACGAGGAGATGGCGGCCGAGGCGGAACGCACCCGCAAGCTCGACTTCGAGGAGATCCAGATCCCGCCGGGCCCCCGCCTGGGCACGGTCGTCGTCGAGGTCGACAAGCTCCAGAAGGGTTTCGACGACAGGGTTCTGATCAACGACCTGTCCTTCAACCTGCCGAGGAACGGCATCGTCGGTGTCGTCGGCCCGAACGGTGTCGGCAAGACGACGTTGTTCAAGACGATCGTCGGGCTGGAGGAGCCGGACGCCGGTTCGGTGAGGGTGGGCGAGACCGTCAAACTCTCCTACGTCGACCAGGGCCGGGCCGGGATCGACCCCAAGAAGACCGTGTGGGAGGTGGTGTCCGACGGGCTCGACTACATGCACGTCGGCAACGTGGAGATGCCCTCCCGCGCCTACGTGAGCGCGTTCGGTTTCAAGGGGCCGGACCAGCAGAAGCCGGCGGGGGTGCTTTCCGGTGGGGAGCGGAACCGCCTCAACCTGGCCCTCACCCTGAAGCAGGGTGGGAACCTGATCCTGCTCGACGAGCCCACCAACGACCTGGACGTGGAAACCCTGTCGTCGTTGGAGAACGCCCTGGAACAGTTCCCCGGCTGCGCCGTCGTGATTTCCCACGATCGGTGGTTCCTGGACCGGGTGGCTACCCACATCCTTGCCTGGGAAGGTACGGATGAGAACCCAGCGCAGTGGTTCTGGTTCGAGGGCAACTTCGAGGGGTACGAGCAGAACAAGGTGGAGCGCCTCGGCGTCGAGGCGGCCCGCCCGCATCGGGTCACCCATCGCAAGCTGACGCGCGACTGATCGGAGACCGGATGACGGCGGCCTGGGGCGCCGCGCCAGCAGGCGACGAACGTGACTCACTCGTGCGTGCGGCACGGGAGTTGCGCTGGAGCGCGCCCGAGGTCGCCCTCGTCCTCGCCGACCGGGCGGCGGCGATGGGTGGGACGGCCCGGGACCTGACCTGGTCCCGGGCCCAGTCGGTGGCCTGTTATGCCCTGAGCCGGCTCGATCGCGAACCGGCGGCGGCCGAACGGGCCGTGCCGGCCCTGCGGCTGCTCGAACGGTGGTTCGCCGGTGCTACCGGGACCGCCCGGGCCGAGATGTCGGAGGAGATCGAGCTCCTCGCCGAGCTCCGGGTGCAGGTGGCCAGGAGCGCTCGTCGACTCGGGTCGCCGGCGGTCTCGGTGCCGCTCCTGCATCCGGTGCTCGCCGCCGGGGGCGTGGCGTCGGGTGCGCGGGCGGACGCCTTGCTCGAACTGGCATCGCTGTTACCAGGGGATACCGGGGAGTCGGAGTGGGCGCGGGTGCTCACCGAGGCGGAGGAGCTCTGCGACGGGGGCGAGGCGGACCGTGACGCCACCTGGTCGCGACGCGCGGCGGTGCGGGGAGCGTGGGCTCGACGCCAGCGGAGGGCGGGCGATCTGGACGCCGCGATCCTGTCGGCGCGGGACGGTCTCCGGCTGCTCGAGCAGCTCGACTCGCCGGCCCGCGACAGCGGGCGGGTTCGGGGGCGTCTCGTCGTGGAGCTGGTCAACGCGCTCCTGGACTCCGGCCAGCCCCGCATGGCCGTCGCGGTGTCCGAGGAGCTGCTGGCCGCGCCGGCGAGGTTGCCGGCCCTGTCCTCGCACGGCTGGTTGCGAATCCTGCTGGCCACCCGCGTTCGGCTGCCGGCTGGGGACGCCGAATGCGCTCGGGAGCTGTTGGTCTCCGTGGCCGAGGACGCCAGGCACCACCGCCTGGACCCGCTGTTGTCACAGGCCATGCGTGAGCTGTCCTTCGTGCACGAGAGGCTCGCCGAGACCACCGAGGCCCTGGACTGCCTGCGGGCGGCGCACGCGGCGGAGCGTCGGGCGCAGCGGGCGGTGCGGACCGCTCGCCTCCGGCTGGCCGACGAGTTCGCCGACTCGGGGAAGGGGGTGAACGCGGTCGGTGACCTGCTCGCCGTGCTGGGAGAGCACGAACGGCCCGGCGTCGCCCCCTCCGCCCGGGCCACGGGTCGCCGTCGACGGGAGCGGTTCCCGGAGCCGCCCTTCCTGGGCCGATTCCGGGCGGAGCGGGCCGGGGGCCAGGACCGGGAGGCGTGGGACGGCGACCGTGACGTCTCCGACACGGCCGGTTCTGGCGAAACCCCGTCTTCCGCTCACGGTCCGCAGGTGTCCGAGGACCGGCCTCCCGCACCGGCCGTCGGAGGGCTGGACGTGTCGGGTGCGGCGAGTGCCCTCCTGACCGCCGGCCGCGCCGCCAGCACGCACGAGCCGGAGACCGCTGCTGGTGGTGTTTCGTCGCCCCGGACGGACCAGCCGGACTACCTGGGCTCCGGTCCGTCGGCCGACCTTTGCCTGGGTGGGGGCGCGGGGTCGGTCGTGCCGGGGAGCGGAGGTCAACGCCGTGCCTCCACCCGCGCCGACGACCGCGCCGGGACGGATCGGACGGATCGGGGCGACGCGGCGGGCGGTGAGCTCGGCGCCCGTCCTCCCACGTGGTCCCCCGGCGCCGATCCCTGGGACCAGTGGGATCCGGGTGCCGGGGATCGGACGACAGCTCCGTCCCCGCCGCCGCGACCGCCGGCTGACGTGTCGGGCGGTGGCAGCTTCCTCGCGCTGAGCGGTGGGGCGGTCGAGGAGGCCCGGCGTGGCCTGCTGGGCAGCACCCTCGACCTGTTGCGGGGCATCGGTGCGGCGGGCCGGCAGGACAGCGAGGCGTCCCCCGCCACGCCCCCTGTCCCGGGTACCGGGGAGGCGGACCTGGCCGGGCCGCCCGGCCCCGGTGCCAGGACCGTGTCCGACGATCCGCCACCGGTGGTGGTGTCCGCACCCCCGGTGGGCGATTCCGCGGGGTTGCCCTTCGACCCGGCCGTCGACCCGTTCTCGGTTCCCGTGGAGGCGTGGGCGGGCGGCGACGTGGCGCACCCCGACAGGGTCTCCGCTCCTTCCCTCGGGGACGGGGCCACCCGTGCCGGGGACGGCACCGAGCCAACCCCGCCGATGTCGTCGGCCGACGGGCCGGGCAGCCCGCTCTGGGCCCCGACGTCCCGGCGGTTCCTGGGGGGCGGACGCGAGGACCACGACGAGCCGGCCGCGACTGGTCACCACCAGCAGCCGGCTGGTGTCGGCTCCGCGGCGTCCACGCCGGGACAGGGCAGCCCCACCTCACCCGCCGCCTCGGCCCCGCCCAGCTCGGGTGCCGGGGACAACGCACCGGCCCGGCCCTGGGCGGTCGGGCTGCCCGTCGAGACGGGACCGGTCACCGGCGAGGGACCAGCCACTGCCGAGGAGCCAGCCACCGCCGAGGGGCCAGCCGGCGGTCTCGACGCACCGGCAACGCGCTCCTCCGACCAGGCGCACGTCGCCGGTGCCGCTGCGGACGAGGCGTCGCGGACGCGGACCACCGGGCACCAGCCGGACCACGCGGCGAAGCCAGCCCGAGGAGGCGCCTTCACCGGGCCCGGCCTGTCGGCGTCGACGGTGCCGGCGGTGGTGTCCAGCACCTCGTCGACCGGCGGCGAGGACGAACCGCCGCCCAGCGGACAGCCGGACCGCCCGGCATCGGCCGACCACGGCACCGAGCTGGGGGGCCACCCGACCTCCGGTTCGGACCCGCTCGTGCCGGCGGCCGTGGCCGACCCCGGGCCGCACTCCCTCCCGCCGGACGGGGACGATCTCGGCGGGGCCAGTCTCGCCGAACTCCTCGCGGGGGCGATGGTCGCCTACGAGACCACCCGTCAGTCCCTGCGCCGGCGGATCGACCAGGAGCGCTCCCGGCAGCGGGCCCACCTGCGGGCGGTCCCCACCGATCCACCGGAGCACCCGGAGGCCCCCCAACCCTCCGTGGCCGACGCGGCCGACGCGGCCGGCGTGCCTGGGCGCGACCGCGCGGCGGTGGTCGTCGACGCCGACCACCCAACCCGGGGCCGGACTCCGCCAGCCGGGGACGACGTGGAGCCCCCGCCGAGCCCCGAGCCCGCCGCCAGCGCCTCGCCGGTCGTGCCGTCCCCGCCCCCCGCGCGGGACGACGGCGGGCTGGACATGAGGCAGCGGAGCGCCGGCAGGGGCGGATCTGCTGGCGCCGGGGGCGCCACGAGCACGGCGGGTGTCCTGGACGGCGACGACACCGCCGGGCTCAGGCGTGCGACGGCCGGACCGGGAGCGGAGCCGGATCCGCGTGCCGAGGTGGAACGCGGAGCAGCCCAGCCGGACGCCCTTCCCCCGGGCCGGCACACGGCGTCGCCTGGACAGCGGGTCGAGGACGACGCTGCCGCCCCCACGGGCGCGGCGAGCGCCAGCGGTGAACGAGAGCCACCGAGCGGAACCGGCGGCGAGGAGGATCTCCCCGGCGGTGACCTCTCCTGGTGGGCAGGCCGCCAGGAGAGGGCCGGGGGAGGTGGCGCCCTGGGCCCGGCGTGGCGCGTCGCGCCCCCACGACCCGGGATGTCGGATCCCGGGGTGGCGCGGGCCGAGGACCAGGACCACGCCGCGCCCGGCGGTTCGCGCGCCCCAACCCGTTCGGAGCACCCGCCCGCTCCCGGGGCGGGCCGAGAGGCGGCCCGGGCGGGCGTCGGGGAGGCGGCTCCCGTCGCGGCGGCCTGCGGCGCCGGACTGGTCGCGGATCCCGCCCTGACCTGGACGGTCGACCCGGAGGTGTTCGGCCCTCCGACACCGTCCCGTGCGGCTCGGCGCGCGCCGGCCCCTGGTGAGGAGGACCTCGGCGAGGAGCCGGTGGCCGGGGGCCGACGGCGGACTCGGGAGCGTAGCGAGGACAGCGCGGGGGAAGACCTGACACAGCCGGGAGGTGCCGGCGCTGACCGGCATCGCGCCGTGCCGGCGCTCCCCGAAGGCGGGACCGCCGCGCCAGGCGGGCCGACCCGGCGGCACGGCCGACCCGGCGAGCCCACCCACCCCGCTCCGCCGTCTGGAGCGGAGGAGGTGCCGGACGCCCAGCCCGGGAGCACCTCCGAGGTGGTGCGGGGGCGGCACCGCGGTCCTGGGGACGAGATCGTCCCGGACCGCGCCCGGCGGAGGGCGGCCCGCCACCACCGAGCGGATCCGGCGGGCCAGGACGATCCTCCCGCACCGGGGCGCGGTGGCCACTGGGCACCGGAGCCGTCGCGTTCCGGCGGATCGCACCGGGGGGCCACGGGTCCGCGTCACGGAGATCCGAACGGCTGGCGGGCGCCGACCGGTGGTTCCCCCGCCGGGGCGCCGGAGGCGGAGGAACCCCGGCCCAGACATCGCCGGTGGACGCTGCCGGCGGACTGAGGCTCCGGCCGCCCGCCGAGCGGGAGCGACGCGTCCCGTGTGCCGTCCTGGCCTGGGGTCCGGCCGGCGGAGCCGCCACCAGGACGTGGTCCACCCGGGCGCCCGCCGGCGCGGGGCGGTTCCGGGCCCGGGAGCCGCGCCGAGCCCTCGAGTGCGGTTCGAGCGGACCGGGCGAACGTGTGCTGGGTCTCGCTGGCCCGTCTCCGGCGGATCGCCGGCGGGCCCAGGCTCTAGCATCGTGGGCAGTTCCCGCAACGGATCGTCAGACCGCGGTGACCACCGTGCCGCCTGTCGTCCGCGTCCACCCGTCGGCCCGCCACCACCGGGGCCACGCATAGGGTGGAGACGGTCGCGGTACAACGGGGTACCGCACAGTGTGGAGTCGTTTGGTGATGAGCTCAACAGGAGCACAGTCTCAGGCCGCGGGTGACGCGGCGAGGAAGCCGACCGGAGTGGCGGACCGGTCGACCGGGTCGGACGTCAACCGCGAGGACCTGCTCAGCAAGGCCGCGTCGGCGGTGCCCGACGTCGAGGACCTGCTGCGCCTCTACTACCGGCACGTTCCCGGCGACGAGCTGGCCGACTACGACCCCGCCGGGTTGGCTGCCATCCTGCGCGCCCACCTCGACCTCGCCCGTTCGCGGGTGCCGGGCAGGCCCGCGCTGCGGTCGCTGACCCCTGACGACCGGCTGTCGGAGACCGTCAGCACCGCCATCCAGCTGGTCACCGACGACATGCCCTACCTCGTCGAGTCGGTGGTGTCCGGGCTGAACCGGCAACAGGTCCAGGTGCAACGCGTGGTGCACCCCATCGTCGTGGTGCGCCGCAACCTGGCCGGTGACCTGCTCGAGGTGCTGGCCGACGCCGATCCCACGTCTCCTCCGGCCGACGCGCTGGTCGAGTCCTGGATGTACCTGGAGATCGCCCAGCTCCGGGATGGCGAGGTGCTCGGGGAGGTCGAGCAACGGCTGTACGCGGTGCTCAACGACGTCCGCGAGGTGGTGGAGGACACCGACCGCATGACGGAGCGGGCCCACTCCCTCGCCGCCGAACTGCGGCGGACGCCGCCGCCGCTGGACCCGGACGAGGTCCGCCGGGGTGCCTCGCTGCTGGACTGGTTGGCCACCGGCCACTTCACCTTCCTCGGCTACCGGCACTACGAGCTGGTGCACGGCTCGGGCGACGGGGACGAACCCGCGCTCCGCGTCGTCCTCGGGTCCGGTCTTGGCGTGCTGCGGCGGGACAGCCTGGACGCCAAGCGGCTGGGGGCCGCCCCCGACGGTGGGGCGCACGCCCTCGCACCCACCCTGCTGGTGCTCACCCAGGGCAGCGAACCCTCTGCGGTGCACCGGGCGACCCATCCCTACTTCGTCGGCGTGAAGACCTTCGACGAGCAGGGCAACGTCAACGGTGAACACCGCTTCCTCGGGTTGTTCACCCCGGCCGCGCTGCACGCGGACGTGTTGGACATCCCGGTCGTCGCCGACAAGGCCAGGGAGGTCGTGCGGCGGGCCGGGTTCCCCCTGGAGTCGTACTCGGGCACCCGGATGCTGGAGGAGATCCAGAACTACCCGCGTGCCGAGCTGTTCTCCACCGAACCGGACACGCTGCTGGAGACCATCTCCGGCGTGCTGGCGATCGCCGAACGCCGCATGTTGCGGTTGTTCCTGCGCCGCGACCCCTACGGCCGTTTCTACTCCTGCCTGGTCTACCTGCCGCGCGACCGGTACACGACCACGAGCCGGCTGGCCATGCAGGAGGTGCTGCTGCGGGAACTGCGGGGCCACAAGCTGGAGTACAGCGCCCGTATCGGCGAGTCCCAGCTGGCCCGGGTCCACTTCATGGTGAGCACCACGCCCGGCGAGCCGGTCGAGGTCGACACCGCCGCGCTGCAACAGCGGCTGCTGGAGGTCTCCCGCACGTGGGAGGACCTCATGGTCGAGGAGGTGGTCCGCCGGGGGGACGACCCCGGACATCTCGCTGAGGACGGGACCACGGGCTCCGAGACCGCCCTGGAACGCGGCCGCCAGTACGCCTCGGCGTTCTCCGAGGCCTACAAGGAGGACTTCACCGCCGCCGAGGGGCTTGACGACCTGCACCGGTTGTTCCGCCTCGGCGGGCCGGGGGACCTGGACATCTCCTTCTACGCCCCCGCTGACGCGGCCCCGGGGGAGCGTCGTTTCAAGCTGTACATGGTGGGCGAGCGGGTCACGCTGTCCCAGGTGCTGCCGGTGCTCCAGCGGATGGGCGTCGAGGTCGTCGACGAGCGGCCCTACGAGGTCAACCGGCACGACGGCGTCCAGTGCTGGGTCTACGACTTCGGTCTCCGGCTGGACCCCCGCGCTCTCGCGGAGGGCGAGCGGGACCAGCTGGACGAGGTGCAGACCCGCTTCCAGGAGGCGTTCGTCGCCGCGTGGCGGGGCGACGTCGAGGTGGACGGGTTCAACGCGCTCGTGCTGCGGTGCGGTATCACCTGGCGGCACGCCGCGCTGCTCCGCGCCTACGCGAAGTACCTGCGGCAGGTGCGCACCCCCTACAGCCAGGACTACATCGAGGACACCCTGCTGGGCAACCCGATGCTGACCGGCGCGCTGGTGCGCCTGTTCGAGGCCCGGTTCGACCCCGAGGTCTCCGAGGAGGGGCGGGCCAAGCTCGTCGACGAGCAGACCGAGGAGATCACGGACCTGCTCGACGAGGTCGCGAGCCTGGACGTGGACCGCATCCTCCAGTCCTACCGCGCGCTGATCATGGCGACGTTGCGGACCAACTACTTCGTGCGGGACGCGGCGGGGCAACCGCTGCCGTACTTCGCCTTCAAGCTGGACCCGGCGGCGCTGCCGGACCTGCCCCAACCCCGGCCGGCCTTCGAGATCTTCGTCTACTCGCCGAGGGTGGAGGGGGTGCACCTGCGGTTCGGTTCGGTCGCCCGGGGAGGGCTGCGCTGGTCGGACCGCCGCGAGGACTTCCGCACCGAGATCCTGGGGCTGGTGAAGGCCCAGGCGGTGAAGAACGCCGTCATCGTGCCGGTGGGCGCGAAGGGCGGGTTCGTCGTGAAGCGGCCGCCGACCCGCACCGGGGACGCCGGGGTGGACCGGGAGGCGCTGCTCGCGGAGGGGATCGCCTGCTACCGCACGTTCATCTCGGGGATGCTCGACCTGACGGACAACCTGCGGGACGGCGAGGTCGTGCCGGCGCCCCAGGTCGTGCGGCACGACCCGGACGACACGTACCTGGTGGTGGCGGCGGACAAGGGCACCGCGTCGTTCTCCGACATCGCCAACGAGGTGGCGTTGTCCTACGGCTTCTGGCTGGGGGACGCCTTCGCGTCGGGCGGTTCGGCGGGGTACGACCACAAGGCCATGGGCATCACGGCCCGGGGTGGCTGGGAGAGCGTCAAACGGCACTTCCGCGAGCTCGGCGTCGACACCCAGCGGGACGAGTTCACCGTGGTCGGTGTCGGGGACATGTCCGGAGACGTCTTCGGCAACGGGATGCTGTTGTCCCCGCACATCCGCTTGGTGGCCGCCTTCGACCACCGGCACATCTTCGTCGACCCGAACCCCGCGGCGGCGAGCTCCTACGCCGAGCGGCGGAGGCTGTTCGAACTGGGGCGGTCGAGCTGGGACGACTACGACCGCAGCCTGATCAGCGCCGGAGGCGGGGTGTGGTCGCGGACCGTCAAGTCCATCCCGCTCAGCAGGCAGATGCGACGGGCGCTCGGTCTCGCGGAGACGGTGACGAAGCTGTCCCCGCCGGAACTGGTCCGGGCGATCCTGCTGGCACCGGTGGATCTGCTGTGGAACGGCGGTATCGGGACCTACGTGAAGGCGGCCGACGAGAGCCACGCCGACGTGGGGGACAAGGCCAACGACATCGTGCGGGTCGACGGCCGTGACCTGCGGGTCCGTGTGGTGGGTGAGGGCGGGAACCTCGGTCTCACCCAGCGGGGGCGCATCGAGTTCGCCCGGGCCGGCGGGAAGATCAACACGGATGCGTTGGACAACTCCGCCGGCGTCGACTGCTCCGACCACGAGGTCAACATCAAGGTCCTGCTCGACAGGCTCGTCGCCCGGGGCCTGCTCGACCGCGAGCAGCGCAACGAGCTGCTCGCCGAGATGACCGACGAGGTCGCCAGTCTGGTCCTGGCCGACAACTACCAGCAGAACCGGGTGCTGGGCGTGGCGCGTTCGCACGCGGCGCCGATGCTGTCCGTGCACGCCAGGCTGCTCCACCACCTGGAACAACGCCACGGGCTCGACCGGGAGTTGGAGGCCCTGCCGGACGCGGAGGAGATCAAGGCCAGGGAGAAGGCGCGGGAGGGGCTGTCCAGCCCCGAGCTGGCCACCGTTCTGGCGCACGTCAAGCTCGCCCTGAAGGACGAGCTGCTCGCCAGCGACCTCCCCGACCAGGAGATGTGCCTGCGCCGGTTGCCCGCCTACTTCCCCACGCCGCTGCGGGAGCGGTTCGACGCCGAGATCCTCCGGCACCCGCTGCGCCGGGAGATCGCGACCACCCTGCTGGTCAACGAGGTCCTCGACGGAGCGGGGCTCTCCTTCGCCTACCGGTTGCTGGAGGAGACCAGCGCCACGGCCACCGACGCCGTCCGCGCCTTCGCGGTGGTGAAGGAGGTCTTCGGCATGGAGTCCCTGTGGCGGTCGATCGACGAGCTGGACAACGTCGTTCCCTCGACCGTCACCGACGAGCTGACCCTGGAGACGCGTCGGCTGCTGGACCGGGCGGTCCGCTGGCTGTTGGCGAACCGTCCCCAGCCGTTGGCGGTCGGCGCCGAGGTCACCCGGTTCGCGTCCACCGTGGCCGAGTTGGGGCCGAAGGTCCCGGAACTGCTCCTGGGCAGCGAGCGGGAGGTGGTGTCGGGTCGGGCGGCCGAACTCGTCGACCAGGGCACCCCGCCCGAACTGGCCAGCAGGGTCGCCGCGCTGCTGAACACCTACTCGTTGCTGGACGTCGTGGAGGTGGCGGAACTCGCCGAACGCGACGGCGGGGTGGAGCGTGAGCGCAGCCCGCAGGAGGCCGCCGAGACCTACTTCGCGGTGTCGGCGCACCTGCGGATCGACGAGTTGCTGCACGCCGTCAGCGCGCTCGAGCGCGGGAACCGGTGGCACAGCCTCGCCAGGCTGGCGTTGCGGGACGACGTCTACTCCTCGCTCCGGCGGATCGCGCTGGACGTGCTGCGCAGCAGCGAGCCCGGCGACGCGGCCGCCGACAAGATCGCCCAGTGGGAGCAGGCGAACGCGTCCAGGCTGGCCAGGGCGCGGTCGACGCTGCGGGAGATCGACCGGTCCGGGCGCAACGACCTCGCCACCCTCTCGGTCGCGGCACGGCAGATCCGCAGCATGGTGCGGTGACGGGGGGAACGCTCCTCCCGTTAGGCTGCCGAGAAGTCGTACGGATGTGAACGAAAGGGCGCGCTGACTTGGCCGCGTACGTCACCGACATCGCACCTCGCTGGTCCGACATGGACTCCTTCGGGCACGTCAACAACGCCAAGATGGTGACGTTGCTGGAGGAGGCGAGGGTGGGGCTGCTGTTCGACCACCCCGCCGGGTCCGGCCTGGACGCACTCTCCAGGGGGGTGGTGATCGCGCACCTGGCGATCGACTACCACCTGCCCGTCGTGGTCACCGGGGCGCCGCTGCGGGTGGAGATCGCCGTGCGGGAGGTGCGCACGTCGTCGTTCACCCTGGACTACGCGCTCCGGCGTGGGCCCGCCGTGTCCGACCCGGTGGCGGCCTCGGCCCAGACGGTGCTGGTTCCCTTCGACGTCGACGCCGGACGGCCTCGACGGTTGAGCCCCGTGGAGGCGGAGTACCTGAGCAAGTGGGTGCCCGGCCCGGAGGGGCCGCGTTACGAGCCCCGGCGGCCGAGGGGCGCCGGGGCGGCAGCCGGCGGGTCGGGGGTCGGCGGTGCCTGAACTCCGACTGGCCGACGGCAGCGAACGTGACGATCTCGGGGCGTTCGTGGCCAGGGCCGTCCGGCTCGACCAGCAGTGCGCGATCCGGTTGCGGGCGAGGACCGCGGGACCGGGGGCCGAGGCCCCCGGGGTGGTGGACGCGTGGATGGCCACTCCCTTCGACACGCTGGTGACGAGGTCGGTGCGGGGAGCGGTGCACCCCACCGACCTCACCGTGCGCGGATCCGAGCTGTTGGCCTCGCTCGCCGTCGCCAGGGATGACGGCGTGGACCCCGGGGCGCCCCAGGACTTGTTGTGGCGGTCGGCCCTGCCGCCGACCGGCGGGTGGGCGCGCGTCGACGACCTGCCGGCCGGTGTGGTGTCCGACCTCGCCGATCGGGGGGTGGCGGTGGCCAGGGAGAACGCCGGCCCCAAGGGGAACCCCCCGGCCTCGCTGCTGGACCAGGTGGTGCTCACCGTCAGCGGTTCGGGCTTCGAGGTGAAGGTCCCGATGCGGTGCCTGTTCTCCCTGTCCGGGATGGGCTTCGTGGGTGGCTCCGACTCCGACGACCTCATCAGGGTCAGTGCCACGGACTCCTGGTTGCGGCTGGACGCCCGTTTCGGAGCGGTGGTGCGCCGGCGGCACGCGCTGCTGCCGTTGCTCCTCTGAACCGACGGCTCGACGGGCATCCCGGCCGGTCGCTCCCCCTGGGGAACCGGCCGGGCACGTCCGAGGTCAGTGCAGCCAGGCCGCCGCGTCCGGCGGGAGCTCCCCGTTGTCGTCGAGGGGGCTGCTGGACAGCAGCACCTCACCCGGCGGCAGCGGAACCGGGGCGTCGGAGGTGTTCAACGCGCAGATGACCCGTCCCTCGCTGCGGCGGAACGCGAAGCAGCGGTCGGGCGCCCCGTACCACTCGACCTTGTCGCCGGCGAATCCCGGGTGGGTCCGGCGGATCTCCATCGCCCTCCGGTACAGCGAGAGCATGGAGTCCGGGTCCTCCAGCTGGCGTTCCGCCGTGAGGCCCGCCCACTCCTCCGGCATCGGGAGCCAGCTCGTACCACCCGAGGAGAAGCCGAAGGCGGGCTGGTCGCCCTCCCACGGCATCGGGATGCGGCAGCCGTCCCGTCCCCGGTCCTTGCCGCCCGAACGCCGCCAGATCGGGTCCTGGAGGGCCCAGTCGGGCAGTTCGACGTTGGGCAGCCCGAGTTCCTCGCCGTAGTACAGGTAGATCGTGCCGGGCAGGGCGAGCTGGACGAGCGCCATGGCCCGCGCGCGCCGCACCCCGAGTTCGCCGCCGCCGTAGCGGGTGACGTGCCGGGGCACGTCGTGGTTGGACAGCGTCCAGGTGGGAGGAGCTCCCACCTCGGCGACCGCCGCGATCGAGTGTTCGATCGCGGAGCGGACCTCCCCGGCGTCGAAGGACGCCTCGACGAGCCGGAAGTTGAAGCCGAGGTGGAGTTCGTCGGGGCGGACGTACCGGGCGAAGCGGTGGTCCTCCTTCACCCAGATCTCCCCGACGGCGACCTTCCCGCTGTACTGGTCCAGCGTCTTGCGGACCATGCGGTGGATGTCGTGCACCCCGTCGTTGTCGAAGCGGGGATCCAGCCGGTTGTCGTGCAGCACCGCCGACCCCCGGTCTGCGTCCTCGGACATGTCCGGTAGGCCCGCCGGCTTGGCCATGCCGTGCGCCACGTCGATGCGGAAGCCGTCGACACCCCGGTCCAACCAGAACCGCAGCGTCGCCTCCAGGTCCAGCCAGACCTCCTGGTTGGCCCAGTTCAGGTCCGGCTGTTCCGGGGCGAACAGGTGGAGGTACCACTGGCCGTCGGGGACCCGGGTCCATGCCGGGCCGCCGAAGATGCTCGTCCAGTTGTTCGGGGGGAGCTCGCCGTCGGCGCCGAGTCCGTCGCGGAAGATGTAGCGGTCCCGGCGCGGGTCGCCCGGCGGCGCCGCCAACGCCTCCTGGAACCACACGTGCTGGTCACTGCTGTGGTTGGGCACCAGGTCGATGGTCACCTTGATGCCGGCGGCGTGAGCGTCCTCGATGAGGCGGTCGAAGGCCGTCAGGTCACCGAACTGGGGGTCGACGTCCCGGGGGTCCGCGACGTCGTAGCCGTGGTCGGCCATGGGGGAGCGGAAGAACGGCGTGAGCCACAGGGCGTCCACCCCGAGCAGTTCCAGGTAGCCCAGCCGTTGCCGGATGCCCTCGAGGTCTCCGACGCCGTCACCGTTCGAGTCGGCGAACGAACGGACGTACACCTGGTAGAAGACAGCGTTGCCCCACCAGTCGGGCCCGTCGATGGCCTCGCGCTGAATGTCGGCGGATCGTCGCACAAAGAGCCATATTGCCATCTCCGAGGCGCGGATTCTCCCATACGGGTGATCCATTTCGGGTGATCCACATCGTTACTGCGTACAGCACGTCCCGTTGCGCCGACCGCAGCAGTGGTGGCCGGTTCCCGTTGGGCCGACCGGCCCAGCGTCGCGGAGGTGAACCGATCAGGAAGACCGGTGGGTGGGCGGCCGAGCGGCGCGAAGACCCCCGGGGCCGTCACTCCCAGCTGTTCAACAGGCTGTGCGCGGCCATCTCCAGGTACTTCCAGAGCTGGTCACGATGCTCCTCGGACAGGTCGGCCTCGTCCACGGCCACCCGCATGCACCGCAGCCAGGCGTCCCGCTCGGCCGGCCCCACGTGGAAGGCGGCGTGCCGCATCCGCAGCCTCGGGTGGCCCCGGCGGTCCGAGTAGGTGTGCGGACCGCCCCAGTACTGCTCGAGGAACAGTCGCAGCCGCTCCTCCGCTGGGCCGAGGTCCTCCTCGGGGTACATCGGCCGCAGCAGGTCGTCCTTGGCGACCTCCTCGTAGAACCGGCCGACGATCGCGCGGAAGGTCGGCTCGCCGCCCACCGCCTGGTAGAAGTTCTCGGGTGCTCCCACGTTCTCCATCCTCACCCACGCGCCCCCTGGACCGGCCACCGCCCGTCAGGGCTGCTGCTGTTGCTGGTAGAAGGCACGGCCGGCCGGGTACGGCGCCGTGATGCCCTCCCGGTCGTAGACGTCCTTGATCCTGGCCCGCAGCGCGCGCTGCACGGCCCACTGGCGCCCTGGCCGCACCTTCACGGTCAGCCGGATGGTGATCGTGTCCGCCGTGATCTGGTCGACGCCCAGCATCTCCGGGGGCTCCAGCACGTCCGCCGAGAAGCTCGGTTCCTCGGCGGCCTCGGTGGCCGTGGCCAGCGCGAGCTCGATGGCCCTGTCCACCGGGACCGTGTGGGCGACGGGCAGGTCGACGACGGCCACGGAGAAGCCCTGGCTGAAGTTGCCCACTCGCAGGACCTCGCCGTTGCGCACGTACCAGACGGTGCCGTTGAGGTCCCGAAGAGTGGTCACCCGCAGGCCGACGGCCTCGACGGTGCCGATCGCGTCGCCGAGGTCGACCACGTCACCGACGCCGTACTGGTCCTCCAGCATCATGAACATGCCGGACAGGAAGTCCCGGACCAGGTTCTGCGCGCCGAAACCGATGGCGACGCCCACCACTCCCGCCGAGGCCAGGATCGGTGCCATCTGGATGCCGAGCTGGTCGAGCACCATCAACGCGGCCACCCCGTAGATCACGAAGCTGGCGACCGACTTGAGCACGGAGCCGATGGTCCTGGCGCGTTGTGCCCGGCGTTCCGACAGCAACGGCCCCAGGGCGTCCGGCGCCCGTTCCCGCAACGGCGCCAGCAGCGCCGGTACCCGGCCCTCGCCGCCGCCCCGGGTGGCACGCGAGATCATCCGGTGCACCAGCCAGCGCAGCACGAACGCGGCGATCACGATGAGGGCGATCGTGATGCCGTTGACCACGAGGGGGGACAGTTCGGCGACCGTCGCGTTGCCGGTCACCTCGAAGACGCGATCACAGATGGATCCGTCCTCGTCCACGCACGCGGGCTCCGGCTCGGGGGAAACGGTGGACACGTCGGCCATGCTATCCACCCCCGCTGGTGCGCCCGGTGTTGTTTTCGTTACCCCGGTGTGACCTGACGGGTGGCGTCGTCGCGCGGGGCACGCGGGGTGGGGCGGGTGCGAGGTCACAGGGTGGCCGAATGGCAGGCTGCGGGGACACCGCGGGCGAACGACGAGGTCACGGAAGGGCGGAGGGTCATGGACCTGTTGCTGTTGTCGAACTCCACCAACCACGGGCGGAGCTTCCTCGAACACGCGGGGGACGAGGTGCGGGACTTCCTCGCCGGGGTGGGCCGCCTCGTGTTCGTCCCCTACGCGCTGGCCGACCACGACGGGTACACCGAGAAGGTCCGCACGGCGTTGGGGGACGTCGTGGAGGTGGTCGGGGCGCACGAACGGCAGGAACCCCGGGAGGCGCTGGCAGGGGCGCAGGCGGTGTTCGTGGGGGGCGGCAACTCGTTCCGCCTCCTGACGAGCCTCCACACCCGTGGTCTGCTCGACCCGCTGCGGGAGGAGGTGCGCTCCGGGCGGCTGCGCTACATGGGGGCCAGCGCCGGCACGAACATGGCCTGCCCCTCGCTGCGGACCACCAACGACATGCCGATCGTCCAGCCGCCCTCGTTCGAGACCCTGGGGCTGGTGCCCTTCCAGATCAACCCGCACTTCCTGGACGCCAGTCCCGACAGCACGCACATGGGGGAGACCAGGGAACAACGGATCGCCGAGTTCCACGAGGAGAACGACGTGCCCGTGCTCGGCCTCCGCGAGGGTGCGTGGGCCCGGGTGTCCGGGACGACCGCCACCCTCGGCGGTGAGACCGGAGCGGTCCTGATGGAGCGGGGTCGGCCGGCCCGCGAACTCGTTCCCGGCAGCGACCTGGGGTTCCTCCTGGACGCCAACCCCCGGTTCGACGAGCCCACCAGTTGACGCGACATCGGGACGCGGGAGGGCGGGGTTGGGCACACCCACCCCGCCCCCGGCGCGCGCCAGGTCAGCCCGCGGTCTGCAGGTGGGTCATCGACCCGTACAGCTCGACGAGGCGGTCGAACTCGGCCGCGTCGTGGAACGAGCAGGTGCCGCGCCCGAAGCGCTTGGCCACCTCCACGCAGAACCGCACCGCCTGCTCCACCGCGCGCGGGTCCGTGGCCCCGGTCGCGGAGCCGGCCACCGCCGTCTCGGTGGTCAGCGCGACGCCCACCACGGGCGCCGAGGTCGCCGTGGCGGGCTGGAGGATCGAGTTCACGTGGTACACGCCGTTGCCGTAGGGCGTGATGTCCTGGGTGGTCAGCGGGAGGACGGCCGGGAGCCGACCGGTGACCTGCTCGACGATGCCCAGCAGGTCCTCGCTGGTGCGCAGGATCCAGCCCTGCCGGACGGTCGGGGAGATCGCGAACCCGTGGTGGTTGAGCACCCGGTTGCCCTTGGTGGTGTCCACCGACAGCACCGCGTCGGCGTCGGCGCTGACCTCGTGCTCGTTCATCTGGCCCATGTCCACCGGCGAGCCCATGAACGGAACCGGGTCGTGCGGCATCGTGGGGGCGTCAGGGCAGACGTGGGTGGAGATGACCACGTCCCCGGCGAGCACGTCACCCCGGGAGCGCATGGCGGCGAGCTTCGCGGCCGTCGCCAACGCCGTCAGCGCGCCGTCCCCGTCGGAGACGAAACCGATCTGCTCAGGCCGGGCGCCGAGCCCGCCGAGCCGTCCGATCACCCCCAACGTCGGTGCCGTGCCCCCGGCGAGACGGCCCTCCGAACCGGGAACGACGCACCGCAGGAAGTCGGTGCGCCCGGACTCGCCGGTCACCCTGGTGACCTCCACCCGGTCAGCCCCGTGGGACCGGAGCCAGTCGGCGGCGGCCTCCCCGTCCACCCCCGGGTCGTCGAGCAGGTCGTAGGCGTCCATCACGTGTCGCAGGCTCATGCCTGGTCTCCTTCCTCGTAGCGTTCCCGCCCTCCCAGGGCGAGCGCGGCGACCGCGCCGCCGGCCAGCACCGCGTCGACCACGGGCACTCCCAGCTGGGACCGCACCCACGGCGCGAGGCGGATCGTGGTGAGCCCGGTGCAGGCGAACAGCAGCACCTCGGCGCCGGCCGCGACCAGGTCGGTGGCCGCGGCGCGGGCGGCGGCGGCGCCCTGGTCGGTGAGCAGGTCCGTCGTCCGGGCCACCCCCTCGGGTCTGCGGGCGGCCACCAGGCGCGCGCCGAGGACGTCACCGACCGAACGGGGGACCTCGTCGGTGATGCCGAGGACGCCCACCCGGTGGCCGGTGGCGAGCGCGGCCGCCGCCGCGGCCGAACCCGCGCCGACGACCGGGACCCCCACCGAGGCCCGGGCCTCGCGCAGCCCGGGGTCGGCGGCGCAGCTGATCAGCACCGCGCCGCAGCCGGCGCCGGCCAGCGCCCGTGCCGTGTCGACGATCTTGGGGACGGCCAGGGCGTGGCTGGCCTCGTCGTGCACCCCGTGGGGCTGGTCCGGGATGCACGCAGACCGGGTCGGCACGTTCCACGCGCGTTCCACCGCCCTGCCGTGCGCGGCGACGAGGTCGGCGTTGGTCGAGCTGACCACGCGGACGACGCCCACCGGGACCCTGCCGTCCTGGTCGAGGGCGGTCATGCGATCACCTCCGCTGCCAGCCGGGCCACCACCGAGCGGGCCAGCGCCGCCGGCCGGCCGCTCGCGCGGGTCGCCAGCCTGCGCATCCGTTCCGAGTAACCCATGCAGTCGAGGACGATCCAGTCGGCGCCCCGGTCCGCGAGGTCGGCGGCTGCCCTGGCCACCCCCTGCTCGGCCAGGGCAGCAGGCTCCGCGTAGGGGGTCGCCGCCTCGACGAGCACCCGCTCCGCCGCTCCCCGCCACGTGCCGGCCGCCGTCTCCCGCTGGCCCGGCAACGGGCACACCACGCCGAGCGTGGCCGCGCCGGCGGCGCTGACCAGGCCCCGCACCCCGTGCACGACCAGGGGTTGCGCGCTGATCAACGGACGCCGGTGGGGGATGTCGACGAGGTGGCCGGTGCACACGAGCAGGGTCGCCGTGACCCCGGCCTCCTCAACCCAGGCCACCGCGGCCCGCAGGTGCGGTGCGACCAAGGCCCCGTCGAGCGCGACGCCCTCGCCGTCGGCGAGGCGGGTCGCCAGCCGCTCGACGGTCGTCTCGCGGGGGGCGAGGGCCGCGATCTCCGCCCGGCCCAGGTCGTCGAGCGCGCCGCGCTCGACGACCTCCACCCGGCCCAGCCAGGGCCGCAGCTCCGGCACCAGGTCGACGCGGGGTGACTGGCCGATGGTGACCACGCCGAGCCGGGGGAGATCGGCGGTCACGACAGGCCGCCAGCCATCGCCAGCAACCGGTCCAGCACCGCCGCGTCGGCGCGCACCCCGTCGTGGGCGTAGTCGTTGGTGATCCACGGCCGCAGGCCACGGACCGCCGACGCGGTCGCCAACGAGTGTTCCCTGGCCACGAACATGTCGTCGTAGTACACGGCCGCGAACGCGGGCACCTCGTTGGCGGCCAACCGGGCCGGGTCGTACAGCGCGGGCCAGTCCGTGCGGGAGGCCAGCAGCTCGGCCGTCTCCCGCAGCGGCGTCAACGCGGGCACCTCCGCGAAGTGCAGCGGGTAGACCATCTCCCCGGTGAACAGGAAGTCCTCCGCGTCCACCGCGAACTCCGGTCGACGCTGGTACTCGCGTTCCGCCGCCCACGACGAGGCGGTTCCCTGGTTGTAGATCGGTTCGTGCAGGAGCGCGTACAGCGGGTTCGCCGCGAAGGACAACGCGGCGCCCAGCTCGGCCAGGAAGGCGTCGCCGAGCCGGTCCCGACCCGGTGAGCCGGCGAAGGCCTGCTCCAGCAGGAAGTGCAGGGAGTCGAACCCCGACCTCGTCCCGAGCTGGATCCCCACCGTCTGGAACCGCCGCGGGGTCAGGACCTCCCCGGTCGGGAGCAGGGTGTCCCCGGCGGAGAGGACGTCGACGATCCGGCGGGCCAGTTCCCGGTCGCCGGGGTGCCGGGCGAAGTAGAGCTCGTTCTGCTCGACGGTCCGGTGGTAGGTGAGCCGGTACACGTCGTCGGCCGTCCCGGCCAGCGGGGGCAGCCCGCCGGTGACGAAGGCCTCCCGCAGCCCCTCGGGTGCGGAGGACAGGTAGCTCAGGGTGACGAACCCGCCGAAGCTCTGGCCGAGCACGCTCCACGGTTCGTCACCCCCGAGGTGCCGGCGCAGCACCTCGGCGTCGCCGACGATCGAGTCTGCCCGGAACAGGGACAGGTAGTCCGCCTGGGCCTGGGGTCCGCCCACCTCCGCCAGGGTCTGCCGGTTGGCGGGGGTGGACAGCCCGGTGCCCCGCTGGTCGAGGAGCACCACCCGGTAGTCGCGCAGTGCCCTGCCGAGCCAGGTGCTCGGGGCGGTGGGCCGCTGGGCCCGGTTGCCGGGACCCCCCTGGAGCCACAGCAGCCTGGGCAGGTTCCTCCCGGCGTTCGCCGAGGAGACGACCTCCCTGGCGAACACCTCGATCGACCCCCGCCCGGGGTCCCGGTGGTCGAGGGGGGACTCGACCACGTGCTCGGTGATGACCATGCCGGCTTGGCGGTACTCGTTCACACGCATGCTCAGTACCCTGACACGCCCAGCTCGCGGCAGATCTCCACCAACTCGGGGTGCACGTAACGTCCGTCGACCTCGATGGCCTCCCCGTCGAGGTAGATGGTGGGGTTGAGCAGGCTGCCGTCAGTGTGGGCGGCCGCCACCCAGGGCTCGCCACCGATCCACGCGCCCTTCGTGCCCAGCCCCAGCTCGACGCAGCCGAACACGCGCTCGTCCTCGACGATGCGGCCGGTCGGGCGCAGCACCCCGGGGTTGAAGCCCAGCGACCAGTGGGCGATCCGGAACATGTTCGGGTCGTCCAGGCCCTCCATCCACCGGCGGAACACCGTGGCGTCGGCGTCGCCCTCGATGCCGGTCACGACACCGTCCTTGACGGGCATCCGCACCGGGGTGCGGAGCAGGCCCAGCTCGTCGGGCGGCCACACGGCGCCGTCGAAGACGAGGACTCCCTGCTGCGTCTCCTCCAGCGGGTTCCAGGAGATCTGCCCGGCCAACATGATGGTCTCGCCGGGGCGCTCGGCCGGCTTGCCCCGCAGGTTGATCGGGCGCCCGCCGTTGCGGGCGGTCAGGTCGGTACCGGCCGGGGTGGTGATCCGCACCTCGTCGGCCTGCTCCAGCAGGCGCACCAGCGCCCGGCCCAGGCGCATGGTGCCGGCGAAGTCGACGCGGCCCACGGTGTCGACCAGCATCGCCACGTCCATGCCGGTGAGGTTGACGTAGCGGGGCTTGCCGGTCTCCATCGCGTGCCGGAAGGCGTTGCTGTGCATCAGGTAGCCGACCGCGTACTCGATCCACACGTCCGCCGAGGCGATGGCACCGGCCACCGGCGACGGCGGTTCCATCGCCGAACTCGGGTTCGTCGGGTACCGCACCACCACGGGGCTGGCGCCCGCGGCCTGCACGGCCTGCGCCGTCAGTTCGGCGACCCGGTCATCACCGGCGGTGTCCACGGTGATGACCACGGACTCACCGGGCTTGACCAGCATGATCTCCTCGACGAGCTTGCGCGCTCCCAGCGCGGCCTCGTAGCTGAGATACCCGCTCCGGGACTCCACCCGGTTGACGACCTCCACGGTGAGCTCCTCTCAGTGCACGCCCTGCCGGCGTGCTCGGTGTCGTGTTCTGGAACAACCCGGGGGCCGGGAACCGGCCCCCGGGACGGATCAGGACCGCAGGACCTGCGCGGTGGCGGCCACCGAGTCCCCGGCGATCAGGCCGGCGCCGACGAGGGACAGTTCCTGGTCGGCGGCCGCGCCGCGCACCCGGCGGTAGATCACCCGTCCGAGCAAGGCGGCGAAGACCAGCCAGCACGCGTTGACGCTGCCGACCAGCAGGCCGGTGGCGAGCAGGACGCCCATCTGCCGGCGGGAGCCGCCGATGAGCTGGATCAGCGCGCCCGGCACCGCCCAGATCAGCATGTTCGTCAGCACGCCGTCCGCGCCGAGACCGGCCTTGATGGTGTCGGCGTAGACCGTGGCGACCGGCGGGATGCTCCCGCCTTCGAGGAAGGACCGCCACAGCAGCGCGACCATGCCCAGCGCGACGAGGCAGCCGATGGCCGAGGCGAGGTACTGCTGGCGGCGGCCCGCCAGCTCGAAGGCGGTGTTCTGCTCCTCGCGGCGGAGCATCCACCCGGCCTTGAGGTCGTAGCCCATGTCGGCGAACGCCGGTCCGGTGGTGGCCGTGTAGGCGGTCAGCAGCACCAGGGGCACGGTGGGAATCCCCACGAGGAGGCCGAAGACCAGGAAGATCAACGTGACGGCGAAGGCGGGGAACCACCCGGCGTGCATGGCGGCCAGGCCCACGATGATCTCGTGGACCAGGGCGGCGAAGCCGGCGAAGAGGACCCAGCCGATGAGCGCCATCGGGCTCATGTCCGCCCACAGCCCCGAGAGCACGGCCAGCAGCACCGCGCCCAGCACGAAGAGCACGAAGCCCTCCCCGAAGGCCCGGCGCAGGCGGGCCGGGTCCACCGTGGGACGGCCGGGCTCGACCTCCTCGACGGCCGGCTGGCCGGCCTTGGACGCGGTGGCCGCTGCCCGGGCTGCCGCCTTGGCGGAACGACGTCCCACCAACAGGTGGATCGCCTGCCCGAGGGCGACCAGACCGGCGCCGATCATGACGCCGTGCGGGATGTAGAGCGCGGTCAGGTCGACGTCGAACAGGCCGGGTCCGTACTGGTTGACGAACAGCCCGACACCGAACATCAGCAGCGCCCACATGTTCCCGATGAGGGCGACACCGGCGGCGGACATCGCCAGCCCCGCGAAGGCGCCGACGACACCGACCACGGCGCCACCGGCGAGGATCAGCGCCCGCCGGCCGCCCCGGTCGCCGGCGAGGATGGTCTCGGCGGCGGCGACGCCGGGCGGCCAGGTGCCGGTGGCGGGGAGGAAGGCGCTGTCGAACGCCCGGTAGAGCACCCAGATGTCGATCATCAGCCCGGCGGCGCTACCGATCAGCATCGGCCACACCAGGTCGGGACGCCCGAAGGCGAAGGGGATGGCGATCGGGGTGAGCAGTGCGTTCGCGGCGGCGAAGGTGGCGGCGGAGATCGCGCTCTGCGTCAGGTTCTGCCGGTGGATGCTCCGCATCTTGCTGAGCCCCAGGATCGACACCCGGCCCAGCAGCATGGCGAGCAGCGCGCCGATGACCGAGGTGTTCGCCGAGATGCCCAGCGTGGTGATGAGGTGCAGGCCGATCAGCGCCCCGAAGGCGCTGAGCGCGACGATCAGCACGAACGTCAGCGGCTCGAACACCGTGGGGTGGTGGAGCGGACGAGCCGGGGTGGACCGAGTCCGAGACATACCGGCTTCCTTTCTGGGACGAGCCGCCGCGACGGGCACTGCTCGGGTGGGGATCAG
>NZ_AGVX02000339.1 GCF_000239155.1 Actinoalloteichus spitiensis RMV-1378 | reverse complement strand
GGTGCCCGCCAGCCTCCCGTCCTCCCGCCGCGTCCGGCCCGGGGGCACCGGGTGGGCCGGCACACCGGCGCACAGCACGACCAGGAGGTGGGAGATGCACGGGGGTCAGGAACCCGACACGACGTTGACGGTGGGGCCCGCCACGCCCGGCCAGGTGGCCGGCCGCCGGCCGAAGGTCCTCGTCCTCGGTGACGTCCTGGTGGACATCTGGCTGTCCGGGAGTTCCCGACGCCTCTGCCGGGAGGCACCCGCCCCGGTCGTCGAGGTCGAACGGACCACCACGGCCCCCGGGGGCGCCGGGAACACGGCGGCGAACCTCGCGGCGCTCGGCGCGGCCGTCACCCTCCTGGCCGTGACCGGGGACGACGCCGCCGGCACCGCGCTGCGCGCCGCGCTCACCGAACGGGGCGTGGACGTGCGGGGTCTGGTGTCCGCACCCGGTGGGCGCACGATGACGAAGTCCCGCCTGGTCTGCGGTGACCAGCTGCTCGCCCGTTTCGACGACGGCGACGCGGCGGAACCGCCCGCCGCGGCGACCAGGGAGCTCGCCGACCACCTCGCCGACCTGGTCGGGGCGCACGACGCGCTCCTGGTGTGCGACTACGGCCTCGGCGCCGCCGGTCCGCCGCTCCGCGACGCCGTCGCCGCCCTCCGGGACGAGGTCCCACTGCTCGTCGTGGACTCCCACGACCCGGCGGAGTGGGCGAACACCCGGCCGGACGTGGTCACCCCGAACGCCCAGGAGGCGGCGTCCCTGGTGGGCGGCGCCGGACGGGAACGGCGGCTCGCGGACTTCCGGCGCCACCGCGACCGCATCCTCCGCCGCACCGGTGCGGGCGCCGTGGTCGTGACCCTGGACCGGGACGGCTCCGTGCTGTTCAGCCACACCCACCCGGAGCACCGGACCTGGGCCAGACCGGTACCCGACTGCCGGGCCGCGGGGGCCGGGGACACCTATGTCGCCGCGATGACGGCGGCCCTCGCCAGCGGCCTCCCGCTGACCGGCGGCATGGAACTGGCCCAGGCCGCCGCCGACGTGGTCGTCGCGCGACCGGGCACGTGCGTGTGCGGGTCCGAACAGCTCGCCAACCGCCTGGGGGATCGCGGGGGAGAGCCCGTGGGGCGGGACCAGCTGGCGGCGGTGGTGCGCCGGCACCGGGAGACCGGTCGGCGCATCGTGTTCACCAACGGCTGCTTCGACGTGCTGCACCGGGGCCACGTCGCCTACCTGGCCCAGGCCAAGCAGCTGGGGGACGTGCTCGTGGTGGCGGTGAACTCCGACGCCAGCGTGTCCAGGCTGAAGGGACCGGACCGCCCGGTGAACCCGGAGAACGACCGGGCCGCGGTGGTGGCCGGGTTGAGCTGCGTGGACCACGTGACGGTCTTCGACGGTGACACCCCGGTGGAACTCCTGCGCCTGCTCCGCCCGGACGTGTACGCCAAGGGCGGCGACTACACGCCCGAGATGCTGCCCGAGACGCCGGTCGTGCGGGGGTACGGCGGCGAGGTCCGGCTGCTCGACTACGTGCCGGACCGGTCCACCACCGCGATGATCACCCGCATCCGGCGCAACGCGGAACGAGTGGTGGACTGATGACCGCACCGCTGCCCGGGCCAGGTGCTCCCCACGCGCGCGACGTGCCGGACCCGGCCGACCAGCGGGGCACCCTCGACGTCCTGATCCCCACCAGGAACCGGCCAACCGAACTCGCGGTCACCCTGGCCGGACTCGGCGGGCAGGACGACGACGACCCTTTCGGGATCGTCGTGTCCGACCAGTCCGACGGGGCGCCCTCCTACGACACCCCCGCCACCCGGGCGGTGCTCCGGACCCTCCAGCACCGGGGGCACCCCGTGCGGCTGGGCCGCCACCTGCCCCGGCGCGGGCTGGCCGAACACCGGCAGGCGCTGTTGGACGCCTCCGAGGCGGATCTCGTGCTCTGCCTCGACGACGACGTGTGGCTGGCGCCCGGCACCATCGCCCGGCTCCGCCGGGCACTGGCCGAGCTGGGGTGCGGGTTCGTCGGCAACGCCGTCGTGGGCATGTCCCACGTCGCCGACCGGCGACCGGCGGAGTGGGAGCCCTACGAGGAGTGGCCGGGACGCCCCGAACCGGAGTCCCTGGGGCCGGGCAGCCCCGCGATGGCCCGGTGGACCCTGCACAACGCCGCCAACCCCCTGCACCTGGCCGAGCGCGTGCTGACGGGTGCGAGCGACTGGCGGGCGTACAAGGTGGCGTGGGTGTCCGGCTGCGTCCTCTACGACCGCCTCGCGCTGGTCGCCTGCGGCGGCTACGACTTCTGGTCCGACCTGCCGGTCGAACACGCCGGGGAGGACGTCGCCGCCCAGTGGCGGGTCATGCGGCGGTTCGGCGGGGCCGGTGTCCTGCCCTCCGGCGCGGTGCACCTGGAGTCGCCCACCACGGTCCCCGACCGGGAGGCGCAGGCCACCGCCCTCCCGGAGTTCGACGGCGCCGACGGGGCCGGGGGAACGGGGGTGTCGGCGACGCGGGGACGGAGCTCGGAAGGAGCGGAGCGCCGCTGAGCTGGCCCGCCCACACCCTGGGGCCGTGCCGGACCGGCGGTCGGGATCGCTCGCGGGCGCGCGGGAGCACCCCGCCGAGCGGACGCCACCGGTGGGCCGCTCCTTCCCCGAGCTCCGGCTCCGGTCGAGGAGCGCGGCGGACCGGGGCCGGGCGCGTCCACCCGCGCCGGACCGCGCTCCACCCTCCGGCCCGGAGGTGGCAGGCACCCGGCGGAAACCGGCGCGTCGTCGAACAACGGTTCACCAGGTCGCGCCGCGCGCCGCCACGCCATGGCGTGCGCCGATCACGGCCGGTTCGACGAGGCGTCGTGGGGCCTCCCCGTTCGCGCCGTGCGCCGCCACGTCAGCCCGGGCGGCACCGCGGACCCAGGGGCGGTGTCCCGCCCGCTCCGTGGCCCAGTCGTCGGTGCCGCGACCTCCGGCGGACCGTGGGCCGGCCGCCTCACCCGGAGGCCCGAACCGAACAGTCCGCGACCGTTCCCGGAGCGGTCTCGGTGACCACGCCCGTGTGCCACCACCTCGGCTGGCCAGTCCGCACCGAGTGGTGATCCCGCGCCCACCGGACACGCGGCGCGGCCGAGCGGGGATCCCCACCCGGCCGGCGCGAGGCGGGCTCCCCGGGGACCGGGACGACCCGCGCCCGAACCGGGGACCGGCACCGGCCCGCGCGCTGGCGGAGCCGTCGCGGCGGACGGGGGACGAGCCCTCGACGTGCCCCCGGTCGCCGGGTGCGGGCCGGAGACGGGGGCGGAGCCCGGCCGGCTGTC
>NZ_AGVX02000340.1 GCF_000239155.1 Actinoalloteichus spitiensis RMV-1378 | reverse complement strand
TTCCGCGCCGGGGTGGCTGGATCGCGGCTGGATCGCGGCTGGTGGGGTCACCTCGGAACCGGCGGAATGGCCGGAGGAGTTCGCGCTCAGGCTGGGGAATTGGATGACTCGGTTGCGGGAGGCGACTTCTCCACCCGGTTCCGGGAATTCCTCCCCGTGGTGGGAAGAGGGGTTCCCGAAGGCCCGCGACAGTCCCATTCCCGTTTCTTCTGGCACGGTTCCGGATTTGACGGTTCAGGGTGGACCAGCGGACCGCGCGGGTGCCCCGCGCCGCCCTCGGGTGTGGACCAGGCGGTGCGCACCCGCGAGGGTTGCCGATGATCCGCACCGTTCGCGCAGGACGGCGGTGCGCGGGAAGTGGCGGCGAGACCGTGCGGAGCTGGTGGTGGCCCTCAGAGCCGCCGGGGTCACCTCAGCCGGGCCGCCCCGCCCGGCTCCGGCCCGACCCGGTGGGCCAACGCGCCCCTCGGCGGCGCCAGGTCCCTTCGGTGGTCAGGGAACCGGCATCCAGCGCTGGCCGGGTCAGAACCGTCGTGGACGCGGACGGCAGCGGATCCGCGCGGTGACGGCCTCGACCGGTGACCTTCTCGGGGTCAGCATCCGGCCGGGCGACGTGTCGGCCCCTCGGCGGCCGCGCCCCGGAACGCGGGCGTCGTGCCCGGGGACGCCGTACCGGACCGGGCGCGATGTGCTGTTCCCGCCGCTGGCCCGGTCTGCTCGGCCTCAGGGCACCGCCACGCGCCCGCCACTCAGACCGGGCCGAGTTCGGAGGAACGGGCGAACGAGGGCTGCGCGCCGGGCCGGGTCACCGAGAGGGCGGCCGCGGCCACGGCGGTCCGCGCCGCCTCGGCCAGCGACGCGCCACCGGCCAGCCTGGCCACCAGCGCCCCGGCGAAGGCGTCCCCCGCCCCGGTCGAGTCCACCGCGCGCACCCGGGGAGCGGGCACCACGAGCGGGTCCGCGCCCCGCTCCGCGACCACCGCCCCCGCCGCGCCGAGCGTCACCACGGCGGAACGCGGCCCCAGGGCCAGCAGGTCGCGGGCGGTCCGCCGTGCCCGCGACGAGGGAGGTCCGACCGGGTCGGCACCGGGCGGACCGGGTCGCGCGGAGGCGAGCAGCTGGGAGGCCTCGTGTTCGTTGACGATCAGCGGATCCAGGGCACCCAGGACGTCGTCCCCCAGGTCGGCGACGGGGGAGAGGTTCACCACCACCCGCACCCCGGCCCCGGAGGCGAGCCGCACGGCCCGGCGCACGGCGGGGAGAGGAACCTCCAGGGAACAGCTGAGCACCGCCGCCGTGGCGATCCGCCGGGACGCGCCTTCCACATCGGACTCGGAGACCGAGGAGTTCGCCCCCGGTGCCACCACGATCGAGTTCTCCCCGTCGGCCGTGACGGTGATGTAGGCGACGCCGGTGGGCCGTTCGTCGGCACGCACCAGGTCGGTGGCGACGCCGGCGTCCCGCAGCGACGCGCGCAGCAGCTCACCGTGCTGGTCGGCCCCCACGGCGGCGAGGAGGGCCACCCGGGCACCCAGCCTGGCCGCGGCCACCGCCAGGTTCGCCCCCTTCCCGCCCGGAGCCACCGTGGTGTCCGATCCGAGCACCGTCTCGCCGGGGCCGGGACGGCGGTCCACGCTGACCACCAGGTCCGCGTTGGCGGAACCGACGACGAGGACACCACCGGGCTCGTTCACCAGGGTCCGCCTCCCACTCCTGATCGTCCGGTCGTCGTCACCAGGGGCCCCGTGGCCCGTCGCCCGCCGAGCAGGCCCGGGGCGGGCACGGCGTCCCGTCCCGGGCCGTCGGGGTCACAGCACGCTGGCCAACCGGTCGGCCAGCAGGCGGGTGAAGCGCGGCGGGTCGCTCAGCTCGCCGCCCTCGGCGAGGAGCGCCATGCCGTAGAGCAGCTCGGCCGTCTCGGCGATCCCCTCGTCGTCAGCGCGTTCCTCGTGCGCCTTGCGCAACCCGCTGACCAGCGGGTGCGCCGGGTTGAGCTCCAGGATCCGCTTGGTGTGGGGGACGTCCTGGCCCATCGCCCGGTAGAGCTTCTCCAGTTCGGGTGTGACGTCATGCTCGTCGCCGACGAGACAGGCGGGGGAGGTGGTCAACCGCGAGGACAGCCGCACCTCCTTGAGGTTGTCCTCCATCAGCGTGCCCATCCACGACAGCAGGGCGGCGAACTCCTCCTCGCGCTGGTCCCGCTCGCCCTCGCCGTTGTCCTCGTCGTCCTCGGCCTTCAGATCGGCCTGTCCCTTGGCGACCGACCGGAACTTCTTGCCGTCGAACTCGCCGACGGCGTCGACCCACATCTCGTCGACGGCGTCGGTCAGCATCAGGACCTCCAGGCCCTTGGCCTGGAAACCCTCCAGGTGCGGGGAGTTCTCGATGACCGACCGGCTCCGCCCGGTCAGGTAGTAGATCTCCTCCTGACCGTCCTTCATCCGCTCGACGTACTCGCGCAGCGAGGTGGTGGCCTCGGCGTCGTTCGTGGAGGGGAAGGAGACGACGTCGAGGATCGCGTCCCGGTTCGCCGGGTCGTTGAGCAGGCCCTCCTTGACGACGGCCCCGAACTCCTTCCAGAAGGTGCGGTACTTCTCGGGCTCCTCCGCCATCATGGTCTTGAGCGAGCTGAGGACGCGCTTGACCAGGCGGCGCCGCATCAACTGGATCTGGCGGTCCTGCTGGAGGATCTCCCGGGAGACGTTGAGCGAGAGGTCCTGGGCGTCGACGACGCCCTTGACGAAGCGGAGGTACTCGGGGAGCAGCGCCTCGCAGTCACCCATGATGAAGACGCGCTTGACGTAGAGCTGGAGGCCGCGTCGCCCCTCCCGCATGAAGAGGTCCATGGGGGCGCGGGAGGGCAGGAACAGCAGGGCCTGGTATTCGAAGGTCCCCTCGGCCTTGACGCTGATGGTGTCGAGGGGGTCGCTCCAGTCGTGGGTGAGGTGCTTGTAGAACTCGGCGTACTCGGCCTCGCTGACCTCGTCGCTGGACCGGGCCCACAGCGCCTTGCGCGAGTTGATGGTGGTGGGCTCGGGCTCCGCGCCCTCCTCCGCACCGGCCGGCACCACGTCCATGCGGATGGGCCAGGTGATGAAGTCGGAGTAGCGGCGGACGATCTCCTTGATCTTCCAGTCCGCGGCGTAGTCGTAGAGGGCGTTCTCCTCGTCCACCGGCTTGAGGTGCAGCGTCATGGACGTGCCCTGCGGTGCCTCGTCGACCGGCTCGAGGGTGTAGGTGCCCTCCCCGGTGGACTCCCAGCGGGTGCCCTGGGTCTCACCGGCGCGACGGCTCACGACGGTGACCCTGTCGGCGACCATGAAGCAGGAGTAGAAGCCGACGCCGAACTGGCCGATGAGTTCCTCGGAGGCGTTCGCGTCCCGTGTCTCCCGCAGTTTCCGCAGGAACTCCGCGGTACCGGACTTCGCGATGGTGCCGAGGTTCTCCACGAGTTCGTCACGCGACATCCCGATCCCGTTGTCGCGGATGGTGAGGGTGCGTTGTTCCTTGTCGGTGGAGAGGTGGATGTGCAGGTCGTCGGTGTCGACGTCCAGGTCCTTGTCGGCGTAGGACGCGAGACGCAGCTTGTCCAGCGCGTCGGACGAGTTCGAGATCAGCTCGCGCAGGAAGATGTCCTTGCTCGAGTAGATGGAATGCACCATCAGTTGCAGGAGCTGGCGAGTCTCGGCCTGGAACTCGAGGGTTTCGGTTTGCGTGTTCACTGGTTTCCTTTCAGGAAGGCCGCACCGCGGCCGAGGGTACGACCACCGTCGCCCCGGCACCAGGGTGGTCGGCCGGGGAGGTGTACCGGACGTGCCGTCAGGGGCGGGCGCTGACGTCCTGGGACGTTCCGGCCCGGCAGGGGTCTCGTCATCGTCGACCGGGGCGGCGGGACGGCCCCGGGGCGCCGTTGGTGACCGTGGTCCAGGCCGTGGCCACCGCCTGACCGGCGCCGAACCCGTCCGCCTGAGCCCGGACACGGCCATCCCGGACGAGGACGGCGCGTTCCGTCGTGTCACTCACCCCGTCGTCGCCCAGGGCCGCCGCGAGAGCGGTCGCACCGGAGCAGATCACGCGGAGCCGGGGCCACGCGGTACGGGGGAAGGACGAGCGGAGCAGGGTGCCCGTGCGGGTCACGGTCAGCCGGGCGAGCGGTCCCAGTTCCGCCGGCTCGCCGGTGACGACGCCGACCGTGACCGGAGAGCCAGCGGGAGCGGTGCGGACCGCGGCCTCCACGGCGGCCAACCGGTGCAGGCCCAGCACCAGCACCACACCGTCGTCGACCCGGCACGGCTCCCCCCGGACCGCGTCCATGCCCACCGGGCCAGCCCACGGGCGGTCGGTCAGGGTGGCCGGCAGGGGAGCCGAGGTCGTGGTGACGGGGCGGTCGAGGCCCAGGTCGGGGAGCCGTTCGCAGGCGCGCACCACCGCGAAGGGTTCGACGAAGCCCGGTGCCGTCGCCGCCAGCTGGCCCGCCCCGTGCAGGAGGGTCAGCGCGGTCTCCGCGAGGCCCAGCAGGTCGCGGGCCGGCGAGCCGGGCGGGTGGAGGTTCTCCAACGCCGACCCGAGCAGGATCGCGTCGAGTTTGGTCAGTTGGGCGAAGGGGACCCGGGCGCGTTCGTCGGCCAGGATCTCCGGGAGCAGGTCGATGCTCAGCCGGGCTCCGGCGTGCCGCTGGTCGGTGGCCAGCGGTAACCCGCCCACCCAGGCCCTGGCGAAGGCGCTCAGGGCCTGCCTGGCGGCGACCGTGGGGTCGGACGCGTGACCGAGGGGGGCCGAGGGGGCCTCGCCGGGGGTCACCACCGCCCGGCCCGCCCGCTCCGCCTCCTGGGCCAGCACCGCGAAGTACAGGGCACGTTTGCCGGGGAAGTTCGAGTAGACGGCACCACGGGTCAGGTCGGCGCGGGCGGCGATGCTGTCGATCTTGGCGTCGCGGAACCCCCGGTCGGTGAACTCCGTCCGAGCCGCGTCCAACACACGGGCGCGGTTGCGCTGCCGCGTCTCCGCCCTGGTGAGCCGGCCCATCATCCCCCTCGCTTCCGTCGCCGCCCAAGATACCGCCACCGTGTATATGATCGGATCATCTGACTGTGGCCGCCGCCCCGTGGAGTTCGCCATGACCAGCGTGGGTCGCGCCACGCCACCCCGCCCACCCGACCGCAGCCCCGGGGTGTGGAGACCCGTGTTCCGCCGGCCCTCCGCCCTCGGGCGGTGCGGCTCGCGCCCTCGGGGGCCACACCGGGCGCCTCGTCCGGCGCCCCCGTGTTCCCGTCCGCCAGCACCCCGTGAGGAGACGTTTTCGAGTGACACGTATCGGTGACGGCGGCGGTCCGCTGCGGTGTTCGTTCTGCGGGAAGCGAGGGGAGCAGGTCCGACGGTTGATCGCCGGTGCGGTCGGCGTGCGGATCTGCGACGAGTGCGTGGGCCTGTGCCGGGAACTGCTGGCCGAGGAGATCAGCAGGTCGCCGGAGGAGGCACCGGGGACGCCCCTGACCGAGTTACCCCGCCCCCGGGACATCCACGCCTTCCTCGACGAGTACGTGGTGGGGCAGGACGCGGCGAAACGTGCCCTGGCGGTCGCCGTCTACAACCACTACAAGCGGGTGCTGCGACCGGAGGGGGAACCGGGACGGCACTCCACGAACCGGGAGGACGTCGAACTCGGCAAGTCCAACGTCCTGCTGATCGGCCCGACCGGCTCCGGCAAGACCCACCTCGTCCAGACCCTCGCCCGGGTCCTGGACGTGCCCTGCGCCATCACCGACGCCACCGCCCTGACCGAGGCCGGCTACGTGGGTGAGGACGTGGAGAACATCGTCCTCCGGCTGCTCCAGGCCGCCGACCACGACGTCAGCCGCGCGGAGAAGGGCATCATCTACGTCGACGAGATCGACAAGGTCGCCCGCCGGGGCGACAGCCAGAACGCGGCCAGGGACGTGTCCGGTGAAGGGGTGCAGCAGGCGCTGCTCAAACTCCTGGAGGGCACCGTCGCGAACGTGTCCCCCCAGGGCGGTCGCCGGCACCCGCAACAGGAGTACGTGCAGGTGGACACCAGCAACGTGCTCTTCGTCCTCGGTGGAGCCTTCGCCGGCCTGGAACACATCGTCGAGCAGCGGTCGGGGCACCGGGGCATGGGGTTCGGCGCTGCCCTGCGCGGTGACCGCGACCGGGAGCGTGACCGGGAGGCCGCGTTGCTCGACGTGTTGCCCGAGGACCTGGTGCGGTTCGGGCTCATCCCCGAGTTCGTCGGCCGCGTGCCCGTCGTGACCACGCTGCGGCCCCTGGACCGGGCGGCGCTGGTGCGGATCCTCACCGAGCCCCGCAACGCCCTGATCCCCCAGTACCAGAAGCTGTTCCGGATGGACGGGGCGGAACTGGAGTTCACCGGGGCAGCCGTCGAGGCGGTGGCCGACCAGGCCCTGCTCCGGGGCACCGGGGCCCGCGCCACCCGGGCCGTGCTGGAGGACGTGCTGCTCACCAGCATGTACACCGTGCCCACCCGGGGGGACGTCGCCAAGGTCGTGGTCAACGAGGACGCGGTGCGGCACGGGGTCGACCCGGTGATCGTGCCCAGGCAGCGGCCCCACCGGCGTCGACAGCGCCGCGACCGGTCGGCCTGAGCCCCTCGCGGGCCGGACCCGGGGTGCGGGGTGCGGTCAGTGGGACTCCCGGTGCACGGCCGAACCGCTGGAACCGGTGAGGAAGTCGAGATCAGCGCCCCGGTCGGCCTGCTGCACGTGCTCGACGTACAGCCGTTCCCAGCCCCGGGTCGGTCGGGCGTAGGCGTCGGTGGTGGCCGCCGGGGGCCGGCGGTGCCGCAGCTCCTCGACGGGGACGTCCAGGCGCAGCTCCCGCCCCGGGAGGTCGAGGACCACGGGGTCGCCGGTGCGGACGAGGGACAGCGGCCCGCCCGCCGCCGCCTCCGGGGCGACGTGCAGCACCACGGTGCCGTAGGCGGTGCCGCTCATCCGGCCGTCACAGATCCGCACCATGTCCCGCACACCGCGTTCCAGCAGTTTCCTCGGCAGCGGCATGTTGGCCACCTCCGGCATCCCGGGGTAGCCGCGCGGGCCGCACCCCCGCAACACCAGCACCGAGTCGGCCTCCACCTCCAGGTCGGGGTCGTCGATGCGGGCACGCAGGTCCTCAACGGACTCGAACACCACGGCGGGGCCCCGGTGGCGCAGCAGCTCGGGGGAGGCCGCCGCCGGTTTGATGATCGCCCCGTCCGGTGCGAGGTTCCCCCGCAGCACGGCGATGCCCGCTGACGGCCGCAGTGGCGCGGAGCGGTCCCGGACGACCTCGGGGTCCCACCGGGGGGCCTCGGCCACCAGGTCCACCAGTGGCGGCCCGGTCACGGTCAGCGCGGTCGGGTCCAGCAGGTCGCTCACCTCCCGCAGCACGGCCAGCAGACCACCGGCCCGGTGCAGGTCCTCCATGAGGAACCGGCCGGCGGGTTGGAGGTCCACCAGCAGCGGGACGTCGGAGCCGATGCGGTCGAAGTCGTCCAGGGTCAGCTCCACGCCCGCCCGACCGGCGAGGGCCAACAGGTGCACGACGGCGTTGGTGGAGCCACCGACCGCCGCCAGGGCGACGATCGCGTTGTGGAACGAGGCCCTGGTCAGCAGCGTGCTGGGCCGCCGGTCGAGGCCGACGAGGTCCACGGCCAGCCGCCCGCTCCTGTTGGCCTCGGCCAACAACCTGCTGTCGGGCGCCGGCGTGCCGGCCAGTCCGGGCACGACCATCCCGAGGGCCTCGGCGAGCAGCGCCATCGTCGAGGCCGTCCCCATCGTGTTGCAGTGCCCCCGGCTGCGGATCATCGCCGACTCCGACGCGGTGAACGCCGCCGAGGACAGGGTGCCGGCCCGCACCTCCTCGCTCAACCGCCAGACGTCCGTGCCGCAGCCGAGGGGGCGGCCGCGGAAGGTGCCGGTCAGCATGGGGCCGCCCGGCACCACCACGGCGGGCAGGTCCACCGACGCCGCCGCCATCAGCAGCGCCGGGATCGTCTTGTCGCAACCACCGAGGAGGACCACGCCGTCGACCGGGTTGGCGCGCAGCATCTCCTCCGCCGCCATCGCGGCCAGGTTCCGCCACAGCATCGCGGTGGGCCGGACCTGCGTCTCGCCGATCGACATCACCGGCAGGTCCAGCGCGATCCCCCCGGCCTGGTGCACGCCGTCCCGCACCGCCCCGGCCACCTCGTCCAGGTGGGAGTTGCACGGCGTCAGGTCCGAGGCCGTGTTGGCGATGGCGATGTGGGGGCGGCCGGAGAACGCGTCGGCGGGCAATCCCCGCCGCATCCAGGCCCGGTGGATGTAGGCGTTGCGGTCCACACCCGAGTACCACTGGTCACTACGCAGCTCACGAGTCACGGTCGGCGTCCCGTCGTCGGCTGTGCGGTCCTGCGTGCCGCCGGGCGCCCGACGCTAGCAGAGGTGGACACGAACCGGGAACCCGCTGACACGCACCGTGACCTCACCTCCCCCCGGGAGGGGGGCGGACCCCGTGCCGTGTGCACCGGACGGGGCTGGCCCGGGCGGTGGCCGCCTCGTACCGTGGGGGTGCCGGTGCTCCCGGGGGATCGGAGGCGCATGAGAGCGTTCGTGGTCGCCGGGCCGCGCGCGGCCGGGGTCCGCGAGGTCGAACCGCCGGTGGCGACGCCCGGTGAGGTACTGGTGGATGTCAGCCGGGTCGGGGTCTGCGGAACCGACGTGGAGTTCTTCACCGGGCAGATGCAGTACCTGCGGGACGGGCACGCCCACTACCCCCTCCGGCTCGGCCACGAGTGGACGGGCACGGTGGTCGCCGCCGGCGCCGCCGGCGACCAGGACTGGGTGGGGCGCCGGGTGGTGGGCGACACCATGCTGGGCTGCCGCACCTGCGACCGGTGCCGGCGTGGCCGCCGGCACGTCTGCGACCAGCGCACCGAGGTGGGCATCCGGGGAGGCCGGAACGGGGCCCTCGCGGAACGGCTCGCGGTTCCCGCCGACTCGCTGCACGCGGTCCCGGACGAGGTGGACGACACCGCCGCCGCCCTGGTGGAACCGGGCGGGAACGCCCTGCGCGCCGTGCGGGCGGCGCGACTGGCCCCCGGGGAGCGCCTGCTGGTGCTGGGGCCGGGGACGATCGGGCTGCTGGTGGCGATGTTCGCCCGCGCCGAGGGCGTCGAGGTCCACGTGCTGGGGCTGCCGGGCGCCGCCCTCGACTTCGCCGCCGCGCTCGGTCTCGCCGCACCCCACACCCGCGAGGCGCTCCCCCCGCTGACTTTCCACGCCGTGGTCGACGCGTCGAACGACCCCGCCCTGCCGGCGCTGGCCGTGGACCTCGTCGAACCGGGGGGCCGCGTCGTCTACGTGGGCCTGGCCGGCACGCCGAGCCTGGTCGACGCCCGGGCGCTCACGTTGCGGGACCTCACGGTGGTCGGTGTGCTCAGCGCCTCCCCCGCGTTGGCCGCCACCATCGACCGCTACGCCAGCGGGGCCGTGGACCCCCGGCCGCTGGTGGCGGCGACGGTGCCGCTCGGCGGGGTGACCGCCGTGCTGGGCGGCCAGCGGCCACCAGGGGCCGGCGCCGGCCCCAAGATCCACGTCGACCCCCGACTGCCCGGCTGACCGGCCCCAGGGCCGGGTCCTCAGCTCCGGTCGAGTTCGGCCCGGATCGCGTCCCCGATCGCCGCCACCCGCTCCTCGGTCACGGGGTGCCCGCCTGGCCAGACGCGCACCCGGCACCGCACGGCGGTCCGCCGCGCCCATGCGCGCAGCCCGTCCACCGGGCACAGGGGGTCGTCCTCGCCGCCGACGGCGAGGACCGGAACCCGGAGCAGGTCGAACGAGGGGCGGTAGGCGGCGCACAGCCGCAGGTCCGCCCGCAGGACCTCCAGGACGATCTCCCGCAGCTCGGGGGTGTTCACCACGACGTCCGTCGCGGGACCGGGTGGGAGCCAGGTGCGCAGCACCTCCTCGTCCGGCAGCCCGGCGAGGTCCGGGCGGTCGGTCAGCGGGGTCCGTCCCGACGGTTCGGACCACCCGGAGACCACCAGCAGATCGGGTGGCCGCGTCCCGTCCCTCTGGGCGGCGGCGGCCAGCTCCGCGGCGAGGAACCCGCCCATGCTGTGACCGAACAGGACGTGCGGGCGGTCCAGCTCGTCGGCCAGCTCGGCGCGCAGTGTCCGCACCAGCTCGGCCGCGTCCGAGGGCATCGGCCGCGAGAACAGGTTCTCCCGACCGGGCAGCTGGACGGGACGGACCCGCAGTCCGGGACCGAGCGGCGCCGGCCACGAACGGTAGGTCGACGCGCCGGCACCCGCCTGCGGCAGGCAGAACACCGGCAGCGCGCCGTCGTCGGAGTCGTCCTCGGCCGCCGTCGGCAGGAAGGGGTTGCGGGGCGTGGGCATCGTCAGCGCTCCCCCCGGGTCGCGGGCTCCGGCTTCGCGGGGGCTCGGACGGGACAGCCCGGTCCACCGTCGTCGGGGGAGTCGGGAGCGAACCGCCGCATCAGTTCGGCGACCGCCCGCTGGTGCGGCGGCGCCCCGGGGGAGGTGAACGCGGCCACCACGCCCTGCCGGGCGTACCCGGGCTGTTCCTGGCCGAGTTTGAACATGCCCTCGACGGTGCTGACGTCCACGCGGAAGGCGCTGACGCCGGGGAGCAGCTGCTCGAAGTAGTCCAGGGAGCCGGTCGTGTCCCAGCCGGCGCCGAACCTGCGTTCGTAGAGCAGGGCGGTGGAGCGGACCACGTGGCGCGTGTCCTCGGCGCCGTCGAGCGGCGTGAGACGTCCGTGCACGTGCACTGCGGTGAAGTTCCAGGTGGGCGCCGCCGTTTCCCGCCCGTAGTGGGCGGGGGAGACGTAGCTGTGGGGCCCGGTGAAGGTGAGCAGGCACGGTCCACCAGCGGCGAGGGCGGCCCGGTGCGGGTTGCGCCGGTCGAGGTGCCCGAGGATCGTCAGGTCGGCCGGTTCCGGGACGTCCCGACCGGCGTCGGCGTCGGCGGCGAGCAGGACCGGGACGTGCGTGGCGAACAGGGTGCCCTCCGCGTGGGAGACGAGGGTGGCCAGCGGGAAGGACCTGATCAACTCCACGAGGGGGCGGTTGTCGGCCGCGCGGTACTGGTCGGGCACGAACATGGGGGCTCCTGGTCGGCGGGACGCGGACGAGGCGGGGGTGTCCAGGCCGGAACGGGGCTCGGGCCGGTCACGGCGCCGCGAGGGCTCGGGTGATCTCCCCGCTGCGGACGGCGAGGTTGGACAACAGGGTCGACGACAGGCCGTGGCTGTGTTCGGTGCCGCCCTGGAGGTAGATGCCGGCCCGCACGGTCTCGGTGGTGGTGATCCGGTAGTTCCGCTCCACCCTCGGCCAGCCGTTCGCGTCCAGTTTGCACAGGGCGGCGAGCTGCCCGAGGGGACGCAGGGCGTCCCGGGGGCGGTAGCCGGTGGCGAGGACGACGACGTCGCAACCCCGGTCGGTGACCCGGCCGTCGGTGAGGGAGAGCACCGACACCGACACCTCCTCGTCCCGCTCCTCCGTCGCCACCACCCGCGCCAGCCGCTCGAAGTGCAGCCGGGGCTCCCCGGAGACGCGTTCCTGGTAGGACCGCCGGTACAGCTCGCTGATCAGGTCACCGTCCACCGCCGAATAGTTGGTGCCGGCGTGCACCCGCAGGATGTTCTCCCGCGCGGGCAGCGCGGCTTCGAAGAACTCGTCCACCGCCGCCGGGTCGAACAGCTGGTTGACGAACGGGCTGTCGTCGGCGGGAGCGAAGCCGTACCGGGAACACACCGACCGCACCGTCGCCTTGGGGAAGACGCCGTGCAGGTGCGCCATCACCTCCGCGGCGCTCTGCCCGGCGCCCACCACCACGAAACGGGGCCGGTCGGGAAGCCGGTCCCGGAACCCGTCGAGCCGGTGCAGCAGCTCGGAGCTGTGCCAGACCCGGTCGGACGGGGTGATGCCCTGGGGGAGCACCGGTTCGAGACCGGGGGCGAGCACCACGTTGCGGGTCCGCAGCCTCCGCGTCGCGCCGGCGCCGCCCTGGACGGCCACCACGTCGAAGGCGACGACGTCGGGCCCCTCGTGTACCGGGAGCACGTCCACCACGTCGTGGTCGTAGTGGACGGAGTCGACGAAACGACCCGCCACCCATTCCAGGTAGTCGTGGTACTCCCGCCGGGACGGGAAGAAGCACTGGTGGTTGACGAAGTCGACGAGGCGGTTCCTGTCGTGCAGGTAGGAAATGAAACTGAAGGAGCTCCGGGGATTGCGCAGGCTCACGAGATCCTTGAGGAAGGACACCTGGAGCGTGGTGTCCGGCAACAGCATTCCCCGGTGCCAACCGAAATCAGGTTGACGTTCCAGGAATCGGGCGCGCAACCGCTCCTCCGGTCCGACCGCCTCGTTGTGTTCGGCGACCGCCACGGCCAGGGCGAGGTTCGAGGGGCCGAAACCCACCCCGACCACGTCGCTGACCTGGTTCCCGTCGACCGGGAACGAGCCGTCCATCGTGATGCCCTCCGTTGCTCGTCCGGTGGGTGCGAGGTCGTCGCACGGCGCGTGGCCGCCAGGAATTCCCGGTTCACCGCCGCATTCCTTCCTCGGGACGG
>NZ_AGVX02000341.1 GCF_000239155.1 Actinoalloteichus spitiensis RMV-1378 | reverse complement strand
GGCGGGTCGGTGTGCTTCCACACCGGCCCGCCGGGACGCGACGGTGCGGACCGCCTGATGCTGTCGGGGGACACCCTCTTCGCCGGTTCCATCGGCCGAACGGACCTCCCCGGCGGCGACCACGAGCAGATGCTGGCGACCCTGCGGACCAGGGTGCTGACGCTGCCCGACGAGACGACCGTGCTGCCCGGCCACGGACCGACCACGACCATCGGCCGCGAGCGTGCCGTCAACCCCTTCCTGCGCAGAGGACTGTGATCCGCACACCATGACCGCCTTCACCGCCCCCCGGGGCATCCCGGACTACCTGCCGCCGGAGTCCGCCGCGCTGCTGACCGTCCGCGACACCCTCGCCGAGGCGGCCCGGCGGGCCGGCTACGGCTACGTCGAGCTGCCCGTCTTCGAGGACACCGCCCTGTTCGCGCGGGGCGTCGGTGAGTCCACCGACGTGGTCAGCAAGGAGATGTACACCTTCACCGACCGGGGCGGCCGGTCGGTGACCCTGCGCCCCGAGGGCACGGCCGGGGTGATGCGCGCCGTCATCGAGCACGGGCTCGACCGGGGGCAGCTGCCCGTCAAGCTGTACTACACCGGGCAGTTCTTCCGGTACGAGCGCCCGCAGGCCGGCCGGTACCGGCAGCTGCTCCAGGTCGGCGTCGAGGCGATCGGCGTGGACGACCCCGCGTTGGACGCGGAGGTCATCGCGGTGGCCGACGCCGGCTACCGGGCGCTCGGCCTGACGGGGTACCGGCTGGAGTTGACCAGCCTGGGCGACTCGACCTGCCGTCCCGAGTACCGCGAGCGGCTCCAGGAGTTCCTGCGGGCCCTGCCGTTGGACGAGGAGACCCGCCAACGCGCCGAGATCAACCCGCTGCGGGTGCTCGACGACAAGCGGCCGGAGGTGCGCGAGCTGCTGGCCGACGCTCCCCTGATGGTGGACCACCTCTCCCCGGAGTGCCGTGAGCACTACGAGGAGGTCAAGGAGCACCTGACCGGCCTGGGGGTGAAGTTCACCGAGAACCCGCGGCTGGTCCGGGGGCTCGACTACTACACCAAGACGTCCTTCGAGTTCGTCCACGACGGGCTGGGCGCGCAGTCCGGTATCGGTGGCGGCGGCCGCTACGACGGCCTGATGGCCCAGTTGGGGGGCCAGGAGCTGTCCGGCATCGGGTTCGGGCTGGGGGTCGACCGGACCCTGCTCGCGGCCAGGGCCGAGGGGCTGCCCGTCGGGGACGAGGCCCGCTGCGAGGTCTACTGCGTTCCGCTGGGCCAGGCGGCGAAGCGGCAGCTGGTGCGCATCGCCGCCGCGCTGCGCGGCGCGGGTGTCCGGGTCGACCTCGCCTACGGCGGCAAGGGGCTCAAGGGGGCGATGAAGGCCGCCGGGCGGTCGGGCGCGCGGTTGGCCGTGGTCGCGGGGGACCGCGACCTGGAGCAGGACGAGGTGCAGCTCAAGGACCTCCGGGACGGGTCCCAGCGCGCCGTCGGGCGTGCCGACCTGCTCGCCACCGTGAAGGAGGCGTTGGAGGGGTGACTGAGCGGGCAGCCGAGACCGACCGCATCCCCCTCGACCTGCTCCCGCCGGAGTTCCTCCGCAAGCGGGCGAAGTCGGTCGCGATCGGCGCGGTGCTCGTCGGGGCCGCCCTGGGCGGACTGTTCGGCCTGGTCGGGGGGCGCACCGCCGGGCTGGTCGCGGCGGCCGTGGTCGCCGTGCCGCTGTTGCTCCTCGCCTGGGCGGAGTCGCGCCGCCGGTGCTGGCTCGCGGGTTCGGAGCTCTCCGTGCGTGCGCTGGGCACGCGGACCGTCGACCTGGCCGAGCTGACCGACATCACGGTGCTGGTCGCCGACCAGCGCGGCGTGCGGACCATCGGCGTCCTCGTCCAGGGCGGGCCGCGGCGACGGCTGGTCAACGTCGCCGTGGCCCTCTACGCGGGCTCCGGCGGCCGGGAACTGGGCGTGTACGAACTGCGGCGTCTCGCGGACGCCCTCGCGGCCACCGGGGACACCCGGGCGCTGGTCCTGTCCCAGCTGTTGGTCGCTCAGCTCCGGGCCGACGCGCGCGGGGAGGCCGCCGCCGACCGGCCCCTCTACCAGCTGGCGTCGTTGGTGCCGGCCGGCCGGGTGCCCCGGCGGATCGGTTCCGACGCGGTCGCGCGCTTCGTCGCCGCGTTGGACTGACCCCGGCGGTCCGGGCGGGCCGGGGTCAGTCCAACGAGGGCCGATGGCCCGGCTCCGCCCGCGTAGAGGGCC
>NZ_AGVX02000342.1 GCF_000239155.1 Actinoalloteichus spitiensis RMV-1378 | reverse complement strand
GGCCCCGACCCCCCGCCGAGTGGGCACCCGGCCGCCCCGGCCCGACGACGAGGCGGCGCCCCGGCGCGCCGCCCCGGCGCCACGGCCCGCCGATCCCGCAAGTCCGGAGACACCGACATGAGCGCGACACCAGCCGACACCGGGGAACCCGCGACCCGCGCCGGACACCCGCCAGCGAGCCGCCCCGGGGGGCTGCTCGTCGCCCCGACCTCGCACGTTCGACCGGCACCCCCCGAACCGCCCCCGGTCCGCACCGCTCCCCTGATCGTCGCCGGCCTCCTCGCGCTCGCCCTGAGCTGGCACGTCTGGATCGCGCACGGCCCCCAGCAGGCCACACTCCTCCTCATCGGCCTGGGACTCGGCGTCACCCTGTTCCACTCCCGGTTCGGGTTCACCTCCGCGTGGCGGCAGCTCGTCTCGGTCGGCAACGGTTCCGGCCTCCGGGCGCACGCCCTGCTCATCGGCACCACCGCGACCCTCGCGACCCTGCTCATCGGCACCGGGACGGGCCTGTTCGGGGCCACCCCCTCCGCCTCCGCCGGGGACATCGGCCTGCCCCTGTTCCTCGGAGCGTTCCTGTTCGGGCTGGGCATGCAGCTGGGAGGGGCCTGCGCCTCCGGCACCCTCTTCGCCGTCGGGTCCGGGCAGTCGACCATCGTCCTCACCCTGGGCGGGTTCGTGGCCGGCTCGGTCATCTACACCTGGCAGTACGGCTGGTTCGACTCGCTGCCCACCATGCCCGGGGTGCTGCTGTCCGACCACGTCGGCTGGTTCGGTTCCTGGCTGGTGACCCTGACCGCGCTCGGGCTGGTCGTCGTCGTCAGCGTCGCGGTGCAACGGCGCCGCACCCCGCCGCCGGTCGGCGCCGTTCCCAGCGCGCGCGGCGCCGCCCGCGTCCTGCGCGGTGCCTGGCCGATGCTCGTCGGGGCGGTCGTCCTCGCGGTGCTCGCGGCGGCGGTCCTGCTGGTCTCCGGCGGCACCTGGGGCGTGACCAACGCCTTCGGGCTGTGGGGCGCGAAACTGCTCCAGGTACTGGGCGCGCAGCCCGAGCAGTGGGCGTTCTGGCAGGAGCCCGGCAACGCGGAAATGCTGGCCTCCCCCGTTCTGGCCCACAAGAACAGCCTGACCAACATCGGCATCATGATCGGCGCGGCCATCGCCGCCGGCGCCGCCGGGGCGTGGAGCCTCCACCGCCACATCCCGTGGCGCACCGCGTTGGCGGCGGTGCTGGGCGGCGTGATCATGGGTGTCGGGGCCCGTCTCGCGAGTGGCTGCAACATCGGCGCCTACCTCGGTGGGATCTCCACCGGAAGCGTCTCCGGCTGGTTGTGGGCGGTCGCCGCGCTCGTGGGCACCTGGGCGGGGCTCAAACTGCGGCCCCTGTTCGGTCTGGCGAACCCCCGGCCGAGCGACGGGGCGTGTTGAGCACCGGCGGCGCTCCCATGGCAGGCCCACGGCCACCGGGCGTGAACCGACCTCGCGTGCCGCGAGACGACGCCCGGCTCCGACGTCTCCCCCTCCGAGCGGGCAGGGCGGAGGAAGGCGGCCGGGTGCGCCCGGAGCCGGGAACCCCCACCATGGACGCATGACCGATCTGCTGACCTCGGACCAGATCGCCACGGCCCTGGGCACGCTCCCCGACTGGCGGCGGGAGGGCAGCGCGCTGGTCCGCACCGTCGAACTGGCCGGCTTCCCCTCGGCGATCGCCGTCGTGAACCGGGTCGCGGAGATCGCGGAGAACGACAACCACCACCCGGACATCGACATCCGGTACGCCACGCTCACCTTCCGCTTGTCCACGCACGTGGCCGGCGGGATCACCGCCTCGGACGTCAGCCTCGCCGAGGAGATCGACGAGGTCCTGCGGGTGATCGCCAGCTGAGGGCCGCGTCTCCCTCCGGTCAGCCCTCCGCGCTCTCCACGGTCGGGGAACCCGCCGGATCGCCCCGCCGGCCCAGCCGGTTCTGCGGCTTGAGCACGGAACTCACCCGGCCCCGCAGCACCCGGGTCCGCAACCAGATGTCGTTGGCCTGCCCGGTGCCCGGCGGGAGGGGCGGGACGGGCGGCACCTTGGGCGCCGCACGGGCCCCGGCCGTCACCGCCAGCAGGGTGAGCAGCGCCGCGACCGGGTAGGCCCAGCCGAGGGCGGCCAGCGGCCACGGCCGGGAGAAGTCCACCCTGCCCGGCTCGAGGGCCTGCAACTGCTGGACGAGGTAGGACGTCGTCAGCAGGGTCCACAGCACGGTCGTCGCCGCCAGGAGTGGCCGGGCGCGCATCGGGTGGCACACCAGCCACACCAGCGTCGGCACCACCCACACCCATTCGTGGCTCCACGCCGCCGGGGAGATCAGCAGTCCGAGGAGCTGGACCGTCACCACCGCACCCAGCACGTCGCCCTTGCGGAGCGTCGCGTACAACGCCCGCCCGGCGAGGACCGCTGTCACCACGGCCGCCAGCAGCCACGGCCAGGAAGTCCCGACGTCATAGCCGAACGTCCGAGACAGGGCTCCTCGCAGCGACTGGTTGTCGACCGAGGCCACGGGGTCGACCCGCTCGCCCTGGCCGGCGATCGTCGACCAGAACTGGGTGGACTGCTGCGCCGAGACGAAGAACCCGATGCCGATGGTGGCGAGGAAGGCACCGAACGCCCACGCCGCCGCCGTGAACCGCCGCCTCGCCAGGAAGTACATCCCCGACACGGCGGCACCGAGCTTGATGCCGGCGGCCAACCCGACGCCGACGCCCCCGAGCACCCGGCGGCCCGTGGTCATCGCCGTGACGAGCACCGCGGCCAGCGGAAGGCTGAGCTGCCCCTCCACCAGGCTCGTGCGCACCGGTTCCAACCAGAGCACCAGCGCGGTGGCGACCAGGGCCCGTCTGCGCCAGGTCAGGCACGCCGACGTCCCGATCACGCCCCCGGGAGCGCGGGACATCGCGAAGATGCGCATGGCCCGCGACACGATCCACCACAGGCAGACGAGGGACACGCCCTGCCAGACGAGCCGCAGCACCCCCCACGGGACCACCGCGAGCGGCAGCAGGAGCACGGCGGCGAACGGGGGCGCGGTGAACGGGGTGGTGAACGCGGCGATGTCCGGGTTCCAGGAGGTGAACTCGTAGAGATCCCCGCTGATCAACTGCGGAGCGTTGCCCCGCAGGCTCTGCAGGCTCGGCAACTGGGTCTGGTTGAGCAGCAGGCTGGCGGCGACGTGCAGCACCAGGGAGACCAGGAGGAACAGGGGCGCGTACCGCAGCAACCTGGACTCAACCGCGCGAAGATCCACCGTTCCCTCTCCACCACGACCGCTGCGCGCGGTCACGTCACCGGCTCAGCCTGTCGCCGCCGCGCGACACAGTGTAGGAGCCGGGAGCAAGGCACGGTGCCACCACGGGCACCCGCTGTCAGGCACCGCACAGGGAAGCAACCCGGGTGCGTCCCACCACCTCGCCCCGGCCTCCCACGAGGGAGTCCCGGAGGAACGCCGCCGTCCCGGGCCGCCCCGTCGCTCCGGCTTCGACGCCGGCTCCGGTCAGCCGCGACCTCGGTCCGGTCCAGCTCGGCACGAGACACCGGCGAGGACACCCCCGGATACCGGATGACGACCCGCCCTGGACCGCCTCCTCCTACGATCCACGGGTGCGGATCGGACTGAGCGACGAGCAACTCACCCTGGTGTCCACCTGGTTCCCCGGCTTCGAGGTGGTCGCCGACCACAGCTGGGGACTCGTCGACACCACCGTCCTCCACCTGCGCGCCGACTCCGGCGACATCGTGGTCAAGGCCGCCGGCCCGGCCAACCACCACATCACCAGGGAGATCGTCGCGCACCGGCGCTGGACCGGCCCGTGGCTGGCCACCGCCAGCGTCAACCGCCTCCTGCACGCGGACGCGGAGCTGAACGTGCTGGCCCTGAGCCACCTGCCGGGTGGGCTCGTCCTCGACGACCCCCATGCCGTCGCCGACCCCGACACCTACCGGCAGGCCGGCGCGCTGCTCGCCGCGTTCCACCACCAACACCGCGTCGTCTCCGAGACCCACGAGGCGGAAGCGGACGCCAAGGCGCTGGCCTGGCTGGACCGCGAACACCGCGTCGACCCGGCGACCGTCGTGGCACTCCGCGCCGCCATCGCCACCCACGAGCACCAGCCGGTCGAACTGGTCCCGACGCACGGCGACTGGCACCCCCGCAACTGGCTGCTGCACGAAGGAGTGGTCAGCGTCATCGACCTCGGTCGCGCCGCGCCGCGACCCGCGTGGACCGACCTCGCCCGGCTGGCCCGCCAGGAGTGGCAGGGCGCCGAGCACCTCGAACGCGCCTTCCTGGCCGGGTACGGCGAGGACCCGCGCGAGCCCGCGCCGTGGCGGGCGACCCTGTTGCGGGAGGCGATCGGCACCGCCGTCTGGGCCTACCAGGTGGGGGACGAACCGTTCGAACGGCAGGGGCACCGGATGATCCGCCAGGCACTCGACCTGTACTGATCTTCCCCGGCGAGCAGCGTTCCGGGCACCGCCGGAACCCACGGGCGGCGGGGGCCGTGCGCGGCCGCGACCGGTGAGGCGCGCGAGTCGGAGTTCGCGAAGCTCGCGACGGAGAACCCCACGCTCCTGGACCTGACGAATACGAGGAAGCACCAGCCGGAGAACCCAACGTCACGCACTCGGCTGGGAAAGCCTTCGAACCCCTTGGTTGATCTGATTCACGAGGGCCAGGACAGGCGCGTGCTCCGGACAAACCCCCGGAGTGGAGAACGGGATCACCCCCCACGTCACGTCAACGGGCGCGCCACCCCCGGTCGCCACCGGGCTGCCGGACACCGATCGCCCGGACGAGCTGACCGACGCGGCGGTGTACCAGTTCCTCAGGGGGAACCGCGCCAGAGGACCATGGCGTGCGGCGCGGTGCCCGGATCACGGGCCAGGAGAGCCCGCCCCGGCTCGCGTCCTCCCTGGGATCGCCGCCCCAGGTGTCACACCTCGACGACGCCGCCCGAGGCTGCCTGGACACATCTCCCCCAGTCACGCAGCGCGGTCCCCACCATCCGTGGCTGTTCGAGATGAACGTTGTGGCCGGCGCCATCGAGCGCGAGGTACGTCGCACGCGGGTAGTGGGTGAGAAGCGCGAACTGGTCCTCATACCCGACTACGTGGTCCTGGCGACCTGTGAGGATCAAGGTCGGTCCCTGGAACGTGCCCGCGGTGTCCGGCGACGCCCTGAGGAAGTAGCGCTGCGAGAGCCTGCCCATCGCATCAGGGTCAGCGGCGCGGATGCCGGGGAGTGCGTGGACGCGGAACGCGTCCCAGGACTCCTGCGTCTGCCGGGCCGCGACGCTCGTGAACTCCTCGGCGTCGGCGGGCGGCAACGACCGCAGAAGGTCCTGATCGCGGATGACGAGGGACCGCTCCGGTCGAACGCGCCGCGATGGGGCTGGGTCGACCACTGGAGCGATGAGCGCGAGACCCAGGACCTGGTCGGGGAACCGGGTGACGACATGACGAGCGAGAAGGCCGCCCAGCGAACTGCCCAGCAGGGCGAACGGCTCGTCGCCGACGAGTTCGTGGACCGTCTCCACCAGCCAGTCCGCGAGTTCTGGGAGACCGCCCGCCGCATCCAGCGGCGGTGTCAGACCGAACCCCGGAAGATCGAGGTAGATGCGCTCCCAGGAGCCCGAGGCGGCCAGGTCGTCGTCGAGCGGGAGCAGCAGCCGGTGGTCGACGCCGTTGCCGTGAACGGCAACGAGGGGGAGTCCCTGCCCCTTGCGTACGACGTTCGGCTGGACCCTCACTTCTTGCCGCCGCCGGAGGTGTTCCCGTGACGGAACTCGACGACGTCGCCGTCGGCCATCACGTAGTCCTTGCCCTCCATCCGGACCTTGCCGGCGGAACGGGCGGTGGCCATCGAGCCGGCCTCGACGAGGTCGTCGAAGGAGACGACCTCGGCCTTGATGAAGCCGCGTTCGAAGTCGGTGTGGATGACGCCGGCCGCCTGGGGAGCGGTCGCTCCCCGTCGGATGGTCCAGGCCCTGGCCTCCTTCGGGCCGGCGGTCAGGTAGGTCTGGAGTCCGAGCGTGTGGAACCCGGCACGGGCCAGGGCGTGCAGGCCCGGCTCGTGCTGGCCGATGGTCTCCAGCAGCTCCCGCGCCGACTCCTCGTCCAGCTCGATCAGTTCGGACTCGACCTTGGCGTCGAGGAACACCGCGTCGGCGGGCGCGACCAGCTCCCGCAGCTCGGCCATCCGGTCCTCGCTGGTCAGCACGCCCTCGTCGGCGTTGAAGACGTAGAGGAACGGTTTCAGGGTGAGCAGGTTCAGCTCGCGCAGCTCGTCGGTGTCCAGCTCGGCCTGCGCGGAGAACAGCGTCCGCCCCGAGTCGAGGATGTCCTTGGCGGCCTGGGCGGCCGCCAGCGCCGGGCGGCGGTCCTTGTGGGTGCGCGCCTCCTTCTCCAGCCGGGGCAGCGCGCGGTCCATCGTCTGGAGATCCGCGAGGATCAGCTCGGTGTTGATCGTCTCGATGTCGCTGGCCGGGTCGACGCGGTCGTCGACGTGCACCACGTCCGGGTCGTCGAACACGCGGATGACCTGGCAGATGGCGTTGGCCTCCCGGATGTTGGCCAGGAACTGGTTTCCCAGGCCCGCCCCTTCGGAGGCGCCCTTGACGATGCCGGCGATGTCGACGAACGACACGGTGGCCGGCACGGTGCGCTGCGAGGAGAAGATCTCCGCGAGCTTGTCCAACCGCGTGTCCGGCAACGGCACCACACCCACGTTCGGCTCGATGGTGGCGAACGGGTAGTTCGCCGCGAGCACCTCGTTGCGGGTCAGCGCGTTGAACAGGGTGGACTTACCGACGTTCGGCAGGCCGACGATGCCAAGGGTGAGACTCACGACGGGCCAGTGTACGGACCACGGGTGCCGGAGCCGCGCCGGGCGGCGGCATCGGACGTTCCCGCCGACCGAACCCCGCGTCGGCCTGGCCCCAGCTGGACCGCGACAAGGCGGGGAACCGGGCGGCGGCCGGATCTCCGGTCAGCAGCCCTCCTGTTCGAGCGACGAACCCGCCCTGCCCCGGCGGACCCGGATCCGGCTGGGGATGCGCTGCCGGAGTTCCTCGACGTGGGAGACCAGGCCGACGACCCGACCGTCGGCGCGGAGGTCGTCGAGGGTGTTCATCACGAGGTCCAGGGTTTCGGCGTCGAGGGTCCCGAAGCCCTCGTCGATGAACAACGTGTCGAGCAGCGCCCCACCCGTCTCGGCGGCGACCACGTCGGCGAGCCCGAGCGCCAGGGCCAGCGAGGCCAGGAAGGACTCACCGCCGGACAGCGTCTTGGCCGACCGCACCTGACCGGAGTAGTCGTCGAGCACGTCGAGCCACAGCCCGCCCCGCGTTCCCCTGTTGCCACTCGCGTCGGAGTGGACGAAGGAGAACCGGCCCTGGCTCATCCGGGAGAGCCGACTGGTGGCCGCGACCGCCACCTCCTCCAGGCGGGCGGCGAGGACGTAGGACCGCAGGGACATGCGACGGCTGTTCTGCCCCTGCCCGTTCACCACGTCGGTCAGCGCGTCGAGTTCGTCGAAGGTGGCCTGGACGGGCGCGAGGGCGGCGTCGGCCCTCGCCCACTCCGCGTTCAGCTCGGCCAGTTCCCGGCTGATCCGTGCGGCGTTCCTGGCAACGGCGATCGCGTCGTCGGCGGCGCGCTGGTGGTGTTCCGCCGCCTCCCGCACGGCGGGGAGATCGGGCGCCGCGTCGGGGAGCTCGGCGGCCAGGACGTCCGCCAGCCCGGCCCGGATGGTCGCCTCCCGCCGGTCGAAGTCCTCGATCGCCGACTCGAGGGCGGCGAACTCCGCGTCGTCGAGGGCTGCGTCCAGCGCGGCCGGCACCGAGGGGAAGCCAGCCTCGGTGGCGGCCAGCTCCACGGCGGCGGCGGCCTCGGACGCCCGGGCCGTCGCGCTGGCACGTTCGGCGACGGCCTCGGCGAGCGCGGAGAGGGCGGCCGCGAGCCCGAGCAGGTGAGCCCGGCGTTCGGCCACCCCGTCGAACCCGGCCCGGGCGGCGACCAGGCGCTCGTCCCGTTCGCGCACCACCTCGCGCAGGCCGTCGTGCTCGGCTCGCGTGGCGGCCAGGGCCGACTCCAGGAGGGTGCGGCGGTCGTGCAGCGCGGCCTGTTCCGCCTCCAGCCGTGCCGCCAGGCGTTCCCGGTCCGCCTGTTCCGAGACGACGGACTCCGCCTTGTTCTCCTCGGACTCCACCCCGGCCAGTTCCTCGGCCAGGGACGGCTCGGTCCACTCGCCGAGGTGGTCCCGCAACCGCCGCACCACGGCGTCGGCGTCCCGGACGGCGGCGACGGCGTCCTGCCGCGCGGCTCCGGCGGCCTCCTCCCGGCTGGTGGCCCGGCGCTCCTCGTCCTCGGTGACCGGATCGGCCTGGGCGGCGGGAGGAGCGGGGTGGGTGGTGCTGCCGCAGACGGCGCACGGCTCGCCGTCGACGAGGCCGGTGGCGAGCTCCGCCGCCATCCCGGCGAGCCGGCGTTGGCGGAGGTCGAGCAGGTCCTGCCGTGCCGACTGGTGGGCGTCGACCCGACGCCGGAGGAGGTCCTCGGCGGCGCGCAGCGCGCTCTCCGCGCCGGGCAACGCCCGGGCGTCGGCGAGGAGCCCGGCGAGTTCCCGTCGACGGTGGCGCAGGCCGTCGAGCCGGGCCGAGGCCGATCGCGCCTCCTCGACGCCGACGCGGGCCTCGGCGAGCTCCGCCGGCAGGAGCGCCGACCGGTCGGCGAGCTCGGCCAGCTGGTCCTCCTCGACCGTGGCCTTTCCCGCGAGCTCGGCCAGGCGCCGGGTGTCGGAGAGCTGCCGGGCCTCCTCGGACACGAGGGGGGCGAGCGTGCCGGCCTCCTCCCTGGCCCGGTCGGCGGCGGTGCGCGGCTCGTCGCCGCCCTCGGGCGACCACCCGTGGGACACCGCCTCGGCCAACGCGGCCGCCTCGTCCCGCCTCGCCAGGTCCAGGGCCTCGTCGAGCCGGACCCGGTGCTGTTCGGCGGAGGACACGGGCGCCGCCGCGCGGGCGGCGGCACGGCGGCGGTGCCAGGCGTCGCGGTCGCCCCGCCCCTCCTCCAGGGACCGCCAGCTCGCCTGGAGCTCGTCGCGGCGCTGGCAGGCCTCCGCGAGGGCACGTGCCCGGGCGAGGGCCTCGGTCGCCTCGTCCCGCAGGACGACCGCACGGCGTTCGGCCTCCCGTGCCCCGCTCTCGCGGGCGCGCGCATCCCGGCGGAGGGCGGCGAGCCACTCGGACACCGGCTGTTCTCCGGGCGGGTCTGCCGACGTCGTCTGGCGGATCCGGGTGACCACCTCGTGCACCTGGCCGGCGACCTCGTCCCGGTGCTGGCGGGCGGCCCTGCGGCGTTCCCGGAACCAGTGCTCGACGTTGGCGAACCGCTCGGTGCCGAACAGCCTTTCCAGCAGCTTCTCCCGGTCGGCGGTGTCGGCCCTGAGGAACCGGGCGAACTCGCCCTGCGGCAGGAGGACGACCTGGAAGAACTGCTGGTGGGTCATGCCGAGCAACCGGCGGACGGTCCGCCCGACCTCGTCGGCCCGGCTCAGCCCCTCGGGAACGGCCTGCCCTGGGGGGTGGTCGAGCCAGGTCAACGACACCGTGCCCCGCTGGAGGGTGCTGCCCTCGCCGCGTCGTTTGCGGCGGGTGTACTCGGGTGTGCGCACGAGCAGGAGGCGGTAGCCCTGCACGGTGAGTTCCAGCCGGACCTCGGTCGTGGTGGTGTCCGGACTGGTGTCACAGCGGAGGCGTTTCGCCTCGCCCCGCGCCCCGGGGACCGTGCCGAAGAGCGCGAAGGCCACCGCGTCGAGCAAGGTCGTCTTGCCCGCCCCGGTGTCGCCGTGGAGCAGGAAGAGACCGTCGGCTCCGAGGGCGTCGAAGTCGACCTCGACCCGGCCCGGGTAGGGGCCGAAGGCGGTGACGGCCAGTCGGTGCAGCCTCATGCGAGCTCCCGGCCTCCCGCCGTCTCGGTCAGGGCCTCCTCTATCAGGGCGGCCTCGGACTCCGAGGGCCCGGCACCCCGGCAGTGCGCGAGGAACGAGGCGGTGACCTCCCGGTCGTCCCGGCCCCGGACCGCCGAGGAGTAGTTCAGGCGCTCCTGGGCCGGCCCGCCCTCCGGCCGCCACTCCAGGTGCACGGCGTGGGGGAAGCGGCGTTGGAGACGGCGCATCGCGTCGAGCGGCCGGACCGGGTCGGTGAGCGTGGCGGAGAGGTAGTGCTCCTCGAGGACGGTGAGCTCCTCATCGGCCAGCAGCTCCGCCAGGGGGCCGGACACCGTGGCCAACGGCCGGGGCACCGGCAGGGCGTGCGACCGCACCCCGGCCAGCCCGTCGGCGTCGAGGTCGACGATCCAGACGGACTTGCGGTGCGCGGCCTCGGAGAAGGAGTAGGCGAGCGGGCTGCCCGAGTAGCGCAGGTGGTCGGCGAGGACCTGCGGCCCGTGGAGGTGGCCGAGCGCGACGTAGTCGACGCCGTCGAACACGGAGCCGGGGACCTGTTCGACCCCGCCGACGCTGATCGGCCGCTCGGACTCGCTGGCCTGCCCGCCCGTGACGAAGGCGTGGGCGAGGACCACCGTGCGGGTGGTGGGGGGCAGTCGCGCGACCGCGTCGCGGACGCGGTCCATCGCCTCGGTGAGGACGGCGATGTGCCCCCGGTGGCCGCCGCCGACCAGCCCGAGGTGGTGCCGGGCCGGGTCCGGGTCGAGGTAGGGGATGCCGAAGCACGCGACGGGTCCGTGGTCGTCGGCGAGCACCACCGGCTCGTGCAGCCGCGAGATCCGCGTGAGGACGTGCAGCCCGCCGACCGCCGCGAAGTCGGCGAAGGCGCCGAGCCGGGACGCGGAGTCGTGGTTGCCGGGGATCATCACGAGGGTCGCGCCGGCGGCCCGCAGGGCGGCGAGGACCCGCTGGCACACCTCGACGGCCTCTCCGGAGGGCACGGCGCGGTCGTAGAGATCGCCGGACACGACCACCACGTCGACGCCCTCGTCCGCCACCAGCTCGGCGAGGCCGGTCAGCACGCGCTCCTGCTCGGGGAGCCTGTCCCGGCCGTGGAAGGTGCGGCCGATGTGCCAGTCCGAGGTGTGCAGGAGGCGCATGGCACCACGCTAGGACGTCCGGGGCGGCCGGTGTCGCGCGACCACCCCAACAGCACTCGAACGTGTGTTCGACCGGTGTGAAATGGCGGACACCGGGGAGGAGTTGCGCCATGATCGGGTCCACGGGACACGACCGACCACCGCGAGCACGGCGGGAGGCCGGCGGTCCGTCCGAGGTGGACGCGGACGGACCCTCAGCACGAACCACCTTCGACGGCACTCAGGACGGGAGCACCGCGTGACATCGGTCGTCATCACCACCGCGGCGGTCGTGGTCGCCGCTCTCCTGGTCGGCGCGCTCGTCCTCGGCTGGCGGCTCTACGCGGACGCCGTGCGCCGGACGGACGCCGCGTTGGCCATGGTGGAGACCGAGCGCGACCGGGCGGCCGAGCACCAGGCCGCGTTGCGCCGCTACGAGGTCACCTTCGCCTCCACCAGCGGACGTGGCGAACTGGGTGAGCGCGTCCTCACCGAGACGGCGAGGTCGCTCGGCCTGCGCGAGGGCCTGCACTTCTCGGTGCAGACCGACCTCGCCGGTGGCGGGGCGGCCCGTCCGGACATGGTGCTGGCGGTGGGCGATGACCGCCGGGTCCCGGTCGACGCCAAGGCCAGCCTCGCGAGCTGGATCGAGGCCGTCGAGGCGGACGACCCGGCGGAACGGGCCGACGCCCTGCGGGTGCACGCGCGCAACGTCAGGGCGCGGGCGCTGGAACTCTCGGGGAAGGAGTACCAGCGCTGGGCGGACGCCATCTACGGCGTGGTGATGTTCGTCCCCTCCGACGCGGCGGTGGTCGCGGCGCTGGACACCGACCCGCACCTGCTCAGGTGGCTGTTGGAACGCCGGGTCTTCCTGTGCGGGCCCACGGGGTTCGGGGTGGTGGCCTCGGCGGCCCTGTTCGCCTCCACCCAGCGCGCGCTGGCCGCCGACATGGAGCAGGTCCGCCGCCAGTCGGCGGCCGCGTACCGGGCGGCCAGCGGTGCCGTCGACGCGGTGAACCTCTCCAGCACGCACCTCCAGCGGTTCCTGTCGGCGCGGCGGCGGGAACTCGACGCCTTGGAGGGGTTCCGGAACGCCGTGGAACCGCTGCGGGAGACGGCGGCGAGTCCCAGCTCGATCGCGGAGGTCCGGAGAGACGAGAACGGCGTCGCGATGCCGGGCTCGCCGGACCAGCCGACGCTGGCGGAGGCGCGCGACACACCGACGGAACGCCTGTCGACCGCTCACAACTCGGACTCATCGACCATTGCGGGCAGCGAAGCCAGGTGAGCGGGATGTGAGTTCACGATGGCTGACCAACAAGCAGTCGGTGACCGATTACGGTGGACGGGTGACAGCCGCCCGTGACCGCGAACGCGCGCGCGACTCCGAGCCCGAAGTCGCTGCCGTGCCATGGGATGAACGCGCCGCTTTCGGAACCGCTCGCGGGCTTCCGTGGTGGGCGGCCCTGCTGCTCGCAGCGGGCCTGACCGGCATCGGGCTCTTCCTCGACATCGAGGTGATGTCTGGGGGGCCCGGTGTGTTGCTGTGGGCCGGGTACATCCTCGGCTGCCTGCTGGCGGTGGCCCTGGTGCGTCGCAGAAACCTGTTCGGTCCCACCGTGCAGCCGCCACTCATCCTGGCAGTCGTCATGCCCCTCGTGATTTGGCTCACGGGTGGGGCGGGGGGCTCCGGTCTCGCCGGGATGGCCTTCTCGTTGGGGTGGCCGCTGATCAACGGTTTCCCCCTGATGGCGGTGACCTCGGCCCTCACCGTGGCAGCGGGGCTCGCCCGCTACTTCCTGCTCCAGCGGCGGCCCGCGAACGCGGAGTCCGACGCGGCGGAACCGGGACCCCGGAAGAAGGCGCGCCCCGACTCCGCGGCTCGCACGTCCGCCAGGGACGGGGCGTCGAGCTCCGACCGGGCTTCACGTGGGGCCCGGGGCAAGTCGGGCAGGCCCGCCGGCCGGGAGACCACCTCCTCGAGCCGGAGCGGCGGGAAGGGCGGGGCGCCCCGGAGCGGGAGCGGACGGTCCGGGACGGCAGGGAAGCCCAGCGGCTCGTCCCGTCGGTCCGGGCGCGACGGCGACCCGGCTGACCGGCCCCGTTCGCGACCGAGGAAGGGCGCTGAGGGGCGGAGCTCGGACGCTCGGCGCCGGCCGCCCCGCCCCCGGGACGAGGACCTCGACTGACAGCGAGCGGCCGACCGGACCGGACCGGTCAACCTCGCACCGGCGGTCGACGTGGCGTCGACGAGCCACCCCGCGCGGGAAGGCTCGGGACGTCGTGCCCGCTCGTGGCGGCTGGTGGCCGTGTCCCCATGGGGTCCCTCGGTCCCACCAGGCCCGGTGACACCACCCCCGGATCACCGGTCCGACCGTGGCGCGAGTCATGCCGGGCCTGGGGACCACGGCCCCCTGGTCAGGAGCCACGAGCGGCCCGGGGCCGGCGGGAGGGCTCCACCTCGGGACCCTGGGCGCCGTGGAGGCGTCGGTTCGCGTCCACGGCAGGCTGGGCGGTGCGGGGAGGTGATCGAGGCACACCACCGGTCGCGGCCACTGCGGGAAGCCCGGTGAGGGTGGTCGGCCGGTGGGAGACCCGGTGCCCGGTTCAACGGCGTTGCCTGCCCAGCCAGGCCGGCCGCCGCGGAGGTCGCCGCCGTGGAGGTGGTGCACTTCGCTCCGGGGGGTCGAGCCGGTCCCCGGGGCTCCTTCGCGACGAGGTCTCGAGGAGGGTGCCCAGCCCCCGCCGGGCCATCCGGCTGCGGTTTGACCGCGTCCACCGCCCCTTCCCGGGGTGACGGGACTGCCCCCGTGGTCCGATGCCCCTCGTCTCGGCCTCGCTGCCTCCTGGCCGCTGAGGATTCCGGTGCGCCGCCTCGTCCGGCCCGGGGGTGTGCCCGTTCGGGCCGGGGCCGTTCGGACCGTGGTGTGGGCCGCTCGCCCCGACGCCGAGGTCGGGTTCGACCGGCTCACCTGAACGGCGGCCGCGGAGCGAACCCGGGGCGTCGAGGCGGGCCTTCGACCGCTCCCTGGAGTCGACGGCCGGGGAGCCGGTACGGGCGCCGGCCAGCGCGGGTTCCCCCAGACGGAGGTCGGGCACCGACCGCGCGAGGACCGCCACGGAAAGCCCCGCGCCGCGAGCCCCTCGTGCGCCCGCCAGGCCACTGCCCGCCCGCGCCCCGCTGGGGACGGGGCCGAGCGCCGAGACGACCAGCCACCAGGGCTCGGCCGGTGCTGTCCCGGCGGCGGCCTTCCTCCACCGGCCGGTGGGGGAAGTGATCCCCGCCCGTGGAGCAGCAGGGGCACCGCCGGCCCAGTCGGCCCCGCTCCCGGTACGCCGCGTCAGGACACCCCGGCCGGCGGGAGGTGAGGCAGCGGCGGGCCCGGAGCGAACCGGGCCCGCCGGGGCCGGGCCATCGAGCGCACGTCCAGGTGCGCTACCCGGCCGTCGGAGTAGCTGATGTACCAGCGGTGCGCGCGAACACCCGCGCCGAGCTCAGCGGACGTCGGACATCGCCTTGCGCAGCTCCCGGGGCAGCGCGAACGCGACCTTCTCGTTCGCGGTGGTGACCTCGTCGACCTGCTCCCAGCCCCGGTCGGCCAGGTACCGCAGCACCTCCATCACGAGGATGTCCGGCACGGACGCGCCGCTGGTGACGCCCACGGTGCCGACCCCCTCCAACCAGGACGGGTCGATCTCGTCGGCGAAGTCGATCAGGTGGGACTCCTTCGCCCCCGCGTTGAGGGCGACCTCGACCAGCCGCTTGGAGTTCGAGGAGTTCTGGGAACCGACGACCAGCACCAGGTCGCACTCGGGAGCCATCGCCTTGACGGCGACCTGCCGGTTCTGGGTGGCGTAGCAGATGTCGTCGGAGGGCGGGTCCTGGAGCTGCGGGAACCGGTCCTTGAGCTGCTCCACGCGTTCCATCGTCTCGTCGACGCTCAGCGTCGTCTGCGAGAGCCAGATCACCTTGTTCGGGTCCCGCACCTCGACCTTGTCGACGTCCTCGGCCCGGTCCACCAGCTGCACGTGCTCGGGCGCCTCACCCGCCGTGCCCTCGACCTCCTCGTGCCCCTCGTGCCCGATCAGCAGGATGTCGTAGTCGTCACGGGCGAACCGGCGCGCCTCCTGGTGGACCTTCGTCACCAGGGGGCAGGTGGCGTCGATGGTGCGGAGCTGACGCTCCCGGGCGCTCTCGTGCACGGCGGGCGACACCCCGTGCGCGGAGAACACCACGAGGGCGCCCTCGGGTACCTCGTCGGTCTCATCGACGAAGATGGCCCCGCGCTGCTCCAGGGTCCGCACCACGTACTTGTTGTGCACGATCTCCTTGCGGACGTAGACGGGGGCGCCGTAGGTCTCCAGGGCCTTCTCCACCGTCACCACCGCCCGGTCCACGCCCGCGCAGTAACCGCGCGGGTTGGCGAGCAGCACACGCTTGCGGGGGGCGTCGCTGGCCGGGGTCGCCTCGTGCTGGGAGACGGCGTTCTCGTCGGCCGGGAGCTGGGCACTCATGCCTCCCACCCTACGGCCGTCGCACGTCGGGTGTTCCGCCGTGGGTGGCGCCGCCTCCCGGGACGGGCGCGGAGCGGCAGGTCGTACCCCCGTCCCGTGCCCGTCCCGTGCGGCACCGGGGTGTGCTCCGGGCCGGGCGGCGCGCACCCGCGCGGCGTGGTCCCGCCCGGGGGTGGCCCCGGCCGGCGGAGGTCCGGCCGTCCCGAAAACGGCTGGTACCCGCGAGGAGAAGTGCGGGCCGGCGGTGCGCTCCGGCAGGCTAGGGGAATGAAACCGCTGCCGTTGCCCCTGCGGGTCGCCGCCGGAGTGGCCGTCACCGCCGCCGAACAGGCCCGCAAACTTCCCGAACACCTCGTCGGCCTGCCCATCACCGTCGCGAGCCAGGCGCTCCAGCTCTCGATGCGCGTTCAGCAGGGCATCACCGAGTTGGCGATCAGGGGCGACCAGGCCCTGGCCGGGCTGCGCGAGAGCCCGGCGCAGGCCGAGTGGGCGACGTTCGACGAGGACGAGGTGGACCACGACCCGGGTGGGGAGCGCGGGGCGAGGTCGGGCGGACGGGGTTCCGTCGTCGACACCCCGGTGGGCGGCGCCACGCCCACGGGCGGGACCAGCGAGGGCGACGACGAGCGGCGGAGCGGCGCGTCCGGCCCGGCGGACGGCGGTTCCCCGCGCCGGCGGACGTCACGTTCGGCTCAGCGGGACACCCGCGCTGGCCGTGCCACGGCGGCGGACCAGGCGGGGCCCCGCTCCAGTGGTGACGCGCCGGCCACCGGGGCGCCCAGGGCCCTGCCCGAGTACCCGGACCTCAGCCTGGCTCAGCTGCGCGGCCACCTGCGCAGCCTCTCCGCCGCCGACCTGAGTGCCCTGTTGGAGTACGAGCAGGGCCAGTCCGCCCGCCCGGAGTACGTACGAATGCTGGCCAACCGCCTCAGGACGGTGACCGACGCGTGAGCTCCGCACCCCGCGCGGTCGGCCGCCGCCCCCTTCCCCGTCGTGGCCACAGTCAGCCGTCCCGCCCCTGGGCTCGGCCGTCCGGGTCCACCCCCGCGTCGCCCGCCGGCGCGCGGGTCGGGACCCGTTCGGGAGGCACGGAGTGAGCGGCGCCACCACGCCGGAGGAGCCGTGGCCGGTGCGCACCGTCGCCCGCAAGATCGCCGAGTGGATCAACCGGCTCGGCTCGGTGTGGGTGGAGGGCCAGGTGACCCAGCTGTCGGCCCGGCCCGGAACCGGCACCGCGTTCATCACCCTCCGGGACCCCTCGGCCGAGGTGTCGCTGAGCCTGACGTGCCCGATGGGCGTCCTCCGGTCGGTCGATCCGCCGCTGACCGACGGGGCCCGGGTGGTGGTGCACGGCAAACCCTCCGTGTACCTGGCCCGTGGCTCGTTGAGCCTGCGGGTGGACGAGATCCGGGCGGTGGGGATCGGTGAGCTGCTGGCGCGGATCGAGCGGCTGCGTCGCCTGCTGGCGGCGGAGGGGCTGTTCTCCTCGGCGCGCAAGCGGAAGCCCCCGTTCCTGCCGAACCGGGTGGGGTTGATCACGGGTCGGGGCTCGGCCGCCGAGCACGACGTGCTGACCAACGCCTCGGCCCGCTGGCCGGCGGTGCGTTTCCGGGTGGAGAACGTCGCGGTGCAGGGAGCGCAGGCGGTGCCCGGCATCCTCGGCGCCCTCCGCGCGCTGGACGCCGACCCGGAGGTGGACGTGATCGTGCTGGCACGGGGTGGCGGCAGCGTGGAGGACCTGCTGCCGTTCTCCGACGAGGCGTTGTGCCGCGCGGTGGCGGCCTGCGGCACTCCGGTGGTGAGCGCGATCGGGCACGAACCGGACACCCCGCTGGTCGACCACGTGGCGGACGTGCGGTGCTCGACACCCACCGCCGCCGGGCGGCACCTGGTTCCCGACGTCGCCGAGGAGGCGGGGAAGGTGCGGGTGTTGCGGGACCGGGGGCGGCGTGCCCTGCACGGCTGGGTCGACCGCGAACGGCGCCTGCTGGACTCGGTCCGGACCCGTCCCGCGCTGGCTGACCCGCACCAGTGGCTGGCATATCGAGGCCAGGAGGTGGCAACATTGCGCGAGCGCGGCCTGCGTGCGGTTGTCGCGGAGTTGAACACGGCGGAAACCGGTCTGCGATCGGTGCGGTCCCGGCTGACGACTCTTGGACCCGCCGCCACGCTGGCCCGTGGGTACGCGGTTGTGCAGCACGTCGACGAGGACGGGACCCCACGGGTGCTCGCCTCCGTCACCGACGCCCAGCCGGGCACGCGACTCCGCATCCGGGTTGCCGACGGTGCGGTGCGCGCTGTCGTATCCGACCAGACCCCTCGTGGTGACCGGAGGTAGTGGTGCCCTTCCCGGCGCGCGAACCCACCTTTCTCCCGCTCACCGTAGCCGCGGCGAGAACGGCTGCGGACAGTCTGAACGAACCTCCGACCCGGTCGAGCGCCAGGGTGGTGTGGCGGCGGGCCGAGGAGGCTGACCTGGCCGCCGCGGACTGCTGGGCGAGTCTGCTCGCGGGCTGCCACTCTCCGGCGCGGCGCGGGCTGGCGCCGAGGTTGCTGGCCTTGTCCGAGGCGACCTCGACCTACGCCGGTCAGCAGTGGTGGATGTCCACTGGCTCCGTTCACCGCCGGCGGGTGACCGACGCCGAGCTCCGCATCGTCGACGCCGTCCGGGAGGGCGACGGCGCGGAGTTCGCCGAGGCGTTCGTCGGCTACGACCAGGCGGTGGCGACGGTCGTCGTCGCCGTCCAGACACGACTGGGAAGTCCTACCGGGTGAGTGACGAACCGAACGCGGCGCACGAGCCGCCGCACCGACCGTCCGACGCGTCCGGGAGTTCCCCCTCGGGGGACGCGAGCCTGGAGCCGGACCAGGAACTGGCCTCCCTCGGCTACGAGGAGGCGCGGGACGAGCTGACGGCGGTGGTCCGCGCCCTGGAGGCCGGTGGGCTGTCGCTGGAGCGCTCGCTGGAGCTGTGGGAGCGCGGGGAGGCACTGGCCAGGGTCTGCGAGCGCCACCTCGCGGGGGCGCGGGAGCGGGTCGACCGGGCGCTCGCCTCGGTCGAGGACACCGACCCGCCGCGCTGAGGGGCGCGGCCGCCGGGTGGTGGCCGATCCGACCTGGTGCCGCCGTCATGGTGGGTGGTCGGCGTTGCCCTGGGTCCGCCAGGCCGTGTCGTGGCTCCTGACCAGGAATTCGGGCCGCCGGGGCACCGCTGACGCCCCAGGTGGGGTCCCTGGCCCTGGCGTCCGAGCCGCAGCGGGACGACCGCCAGCGGGCCGCCCCCGG
>NZ_AGVX02000343.1 GCF_000239155.1 Actinoalloteichus spitiensis RMV-1378 | reverse complement strand
CGGCCGCCGATCGCGCCGGCACGGAGCGCACCGTCCGGGTCACCTCCGCGCGGGTCGGCGAGGAGGGCGGGGCCGGCCCCGCCCTCCTCGTTCCGTCGTTCCGGACCCGCCCGTCGGTCCCTCCTTCTTCGGTTCCGTCAGGGCTGGGGCGTCGTCCCCGTCGCGCTCACGGAGCGTCGAGGCTGGACAGCTCCTCGATCACGTGGGTGACCAGCGGCGTCAGCGTCGCCATCCCGTCACGCACGGCCGCCCGGGACCCGGCCAGGTTGACCACCAGCGTGCTCCCGGACACACCGACCAGGCCCCGGGAGACGCCCGCGTCCACCGCCCCGGCGGCCAGCCCGGAGGCGCGCAGGGCCTCCGCGATGCCCGGGATCGGCCGGTCGAGGACCCCGAGGGTGGCGTCCGGTGTGACGTCGCGCGGGGACACGCCGGTCCCCCCCACCGTCACCACGACGTCCACCCCGCCGATCACCGCCGTGTTCAGCGCGTTGCGGATGTCCACGACCTCGCCGGCCACGGCTACCGTGCCGTCCACGATGAAGCCGGCCTCCTCCAGGAGTTCGGTGACCAGCGGACCGATGGAGTCCCCGTGCTCCCCCTGTGCCACCCGGTCGTCGACGACCACGACGAGGGCTCGTCCCAAGCGCTGCGGGCTACGTTCCATGCGAGTCACCGTAGTGGGCGTGACCGGATCGAAGACCCTGGTGTCCACGATGTCGGTCGCCCAAGTCTGGTCGTTCCCCATCAACTACCACTCTCCGTAACCCAAGGTGGGCAAGTCGCCCGCATCTCCGTCAACCCTCCCCCGAGAGTGAACAGATCCTCCTCGTGGCCCAGCCACGCGTAGAGCCCTCACCCCACCGTCTCACTGCCCAGGGTGACCTGGATCTCCCGCTCGTCGCCGCCCTGCTTCCGGACCGTCAACGTCACCGTGGAGCCCGGCTCCTCCGAGCGGACGGCGGCGATCAACGCGTCGCTGCTCTGGATGACCCGGTCGTTCAGCTTGATGACCACGTCGCCCTCCTCGACGCCCGCCTCGGCGGCGGCGCCACCGGGGACGACCTGCGCCACGTCCGCCCCGTTCTGCCGGGACTCGACGGCGAGTTGAACCCCGAGGACCGCCCGGGTCGCCACACCGTTCTCCCGGAGCTCGTCGGCGATCCGCCGGGCCTGGTCGATCGGGATGGCGAAACCCAGTCCCACCGATCCCGCCTGTCCGGTACCCGCGCCCGGGCTGTAGATGGCGGAGTTGATGCCGATGACCCGTCCCTCCATGTCGACCAGCGGCCCACCCGAGTTGCCCGGGTTGATCGCCGCGTCGGTCTGGATGGCGTCGAGGACGGTGGCCTCGGTGCCCTGCTCGCCCCCCGCGCGCACCGGACGGTCGAGGGAGCTGATGATGCCGCTGGTGACCGTGCCGGTCAGCCCGAACGGGGAGCCGATCGCCACCGCGTCCTGCCCGACGGAGAGGTCGTCGGAGCGGCCGAGTTCCGCGGGGGTCAGGTCGGAGACGCCGCTGGCCTTCACGACGGCCAGGTCGGAGGAGGGGTCGCGACCGATGATCTCGGCGGGGGCGGTGGTGCCGTTGGCGAACGCCACCACGATCTGGCCCCCCTGAACGGCTGGTTCGACCACGTGGTTGTTCGTGAGGATCAGACCGTCCGAGCTGAGGACGACACCGGACCCCTCACCCGCTCCGCCCTGCCCCCGCACCTGGAGCTGGGTGACGCTCGGCAGTACCTTCTCCGCCACCTGCTGGACCGACCCCTCGGGGGCGTTGCTGGCGTTGCGGGCCGGCGGCTGCTGGTCGAGCGCGCTCACCGAGGAGTCGCCGCCGGCCCGTTCGCTGACGATCCACCCGGTGACGCCGCCACCGACGGCGCCGGCCAGCAGGGCCAGCGCGGCGACCCCCGCCGCCAACCGCCCCGCTCCGTTCTTCCGGCCACCGACCGTGGGGCGGTGGTGCTCCGGGGCGTGCCCGAACCCCCCGTCCGGCACCGGTTGGAACGGACCGGACTGGCCGCTACCGCCATGCGCTCCCGTCGAGCCGTACTGGCTGCCCGGGTACTGGTACTGGCCGCCGTGGTGCTGGGCCGAGGATGAGTAGGGCAACCCGTAGGGCGTGTACCGCTGGGGCGTCGACGGCTCCTGCTGGCCGCCCGGCCCCTGGTAACCGTGGCCTGGGGTGTCCTCGCCGGGACGCCTCGGGGTGGACTCCCACCCCTGCCGCCCGGCTCCCCCGGTCGTTCCGCCCTCGGTGGCCGGCGGTCCGCCCGGGGCGCCAGCCGTTCCCGACGCGCCCAACCCTTGGTCCGGGGGCTGGTGCCCCGCGGTGTCCTCGCTGGGGCCAGGCCGTGACGTGCGATCTGCCTCTCCCCCAGATCCCGCACCCGACGCGGGGTCCGGGGAACGGTCGGGATCGTTCTCCGGCTTCGAGGTCTCATCGCTCATGGGACAACTGTGCACCGTCCGGCTGAGAGTGGCCTGAGATCCTCCTTGGTTTCCGCACAGAGCGCGTCGGGACGCGCACGACCCCCGCCAGGGGAGGGCGCGCCGAGCCGCCCTCGGCGGAGCCAGCCCGCGCCGGAGGGAGCCAGGGGCTCTGGGCGGAGCCGGTCAGCCGAGCTCCCGGAGCCGCTGGGCCACCTGCTCCGGCAGCACGTCACCGATCCACACCGCCATCCCGGACTCCGAGCCGGCCAGGTATTTGAGCCGGTCGGGGCCGCGCAGCACGGAGAAGACCTCCAACCGCAACCAGGACAGCCCCCGGTCGGCCCGCACGGGGGCCTGGTGCCAACCGGCCACGTACGGCAGCGGCTGGTCGTGCAGCCGGTCGAGGCGCGCGAGCAGGTCGAGGTAGAGCGGGACGAACGCGTCCCGCTCCTCCGGGGTGAGCGAGGGCAGGTCGGCCACCTGCCGGCGGGGTACCAGCTGGACCTCGACCGGCCACCGCGCCGCCGCGGGGACGAACGCCGTCCAGTGCTCGTTCTCGGCGACGACCCGCACTCCGGCGGCCCGTTCCGCGTCGAGCACGTCGCCCAGCAGCGGACGGCCGTGGGCGGCGTGATGCCGTTCCGCCTGGGCCTGCAGGCGGGCGGTCCTGGGTGTGACGAAGGGGTAGCCGTAGATCTGGCCGTGCGGGTGGTGGAGGGTCACCCCGATCTGCTCGCCCCGGTTCTCGAAGCAGAACACCTCCTCGACACCGGGCGTCTCCGTGAGTGCCGCCGTCCGGTCCGCCCAGGCGTCCACGACGGTGCGGGCACGGGCCGGCGTCAGCTGGGCGAAGGAGGTGTCGTGGTCGGAGGTGAAGCAGACGACCTCGCAGCGGCCGACGGCTGGTCGCCCCGGCACCAGCGTGTGACCGCCGGCGCCGGCGAGCACGGTCTCGGTCCGTTCGTCTCCTACCGGCACCGGAACCCCGGGAGGGGTCCCGAAGGAGGGGAACCGGTTCTGGAAGACGACCACGTCGTAGTCCGGCTCCGGGATCTCGGTGGGGCGGTCGGGGGTGGACGGGCACAGCGGGCAGAGGTCCGCGGGCGGCTTGTAGGTGCGCGACTGGCGGTGGGCGGCGATCGCCACCCATTCGCCGCTGAGCGGATCCCGGCGCATCTCCGAGGCCGGCTGGTAGGGAGGCAGATCCCGGGTGTCGGTCGAGGCACGCATGGGCGCGTGGGGGTCGGCGTCGAAGTAGATGATCTCCCGGCCGTCCGCCAGCTGGGCGACTGTTCGCCGCACTCCGGTTCCTCCCCGTTCGCACACGTCCACGAGCGGCCCCGATCCTATGGCCGGTCCACCCCCAACCGGCCGGAACACGGGTCCGATAGTGGCCAGTCCCGCCGGTCCGGCCATGCCTGGCGGCACTCCCGAGGAGGCGGAGGAAGGGACTCCGGGCCCAACCCGGGCAGCCCCCACCCACTCCGGGGGAGCGGCCCCGGTGCCAGCCTACTCAGCTGATCCGGGGTGTTTCCACTGGTCACGGCCTCGCTGTTGACAACCAGCCGGTGTGGACAACACGGCTGAGCGGGCCGGTGCAGGCGGGTGACGCCGGCACCAGCACCGACGTCACGTGCCCGCCCGGCCGGGAAGCCGCAGCGTCAGCAGGGCGCCGCCGGTGTCGGCCCGCCCGGCGTGCACGGTGCCCCCGTGCCGCTCGGCGGCCTGGCTCACGATCGCCAGGCCGAGGCCCGACCCCGGCAGGGTCCTGGCCTCCGGGGACCGGTAGAAGCGTTCGAAGACGTGGGGCAGGTCGTCCGGAGCGATGCCCGGTCCGGAATCGGCCACCTCCACCCTGATGGTGGTCTCGTTCTCCGGGGTCATCGTCAGCTGCACCGTGCCCTCCGGGGGGCTCCACTTCGCGGCGTTGTCGAGCAGGTTGAGCACCGCGCGTTCCAGGGCGTTGGCGTCCCCCAGCAGGGTCCACGGGTACGGGCGGACCTCGAAGACGATGCCCGGTGCCCGCCGCCGCGCCCGGTCCAGCGCCCGTTCCACGACGTCGACCAGCTCGACCGGCTCGTGCACCACCTGCGGGGCGTCCTCCCGCGCGAGTTCCACGAGGTCCCCCACGAGGTTGGACAGTTCGTTGATCTGCGCTCGGACGTCCTCGTAGATCTCCATCCTGTCCTGCGGGGACAGCTGGGGGGCGTCGGGCTTGCTCGAGGCGACCAGCAGTTCGAGGTTGGTGCGCAGTGAGGTCAGCGGGGTGCGCAACTCGTGCCCGGCATCGGCCACCAGGCGCCGCTGCCGCTCCTGGGACTCGGCCACCGCCCCGAGCATCGTGTTGAAGCTCATCGTCATCCTGGCCAGCTCGTCGTCACCGGACACCACGATCGGTCTGAGGTCCCCGGTCGTGGTGACCCGTTCCGTCGCCGCCGTCAACCGCTCCACCGGTTTCAGCGCGGCCCTGGCCACCGCCGTCCCCGCGATGGCCGCGACGACGATGCCCGCGCCGCCGACGACGGCCAGCACCACCGAGAGCAGCCCCAGGGTGCTCCGGATCGAGTCGAGCGGCTGGGCGACGACCAACGCGGCCCCGGTGCCGATGGGCAGGGCGATGACCCTGGTGTCGGTGGCGGTGTCGGTGCGCAGCGAGCGGGGGAGCTCTCCCCGTGCCACCGCCAGTTCGGCCCGGCCCGTCGCCGGCGCCCGCGTACCCGCGGAGAGCACCTCTCCGCTGGCGTACACCAGGCCCAGCTGCACGTCGGAGGCCACCAGGACGACGGCCGGGGCGGAGCGGAGCTGGGACGCGGCCATCGACTCGCCGACGGCCTGCGTCGCCCGTTGGGTCAGGCTCCGGTCCAACTCGTCGTAGAGGCTCTTGTGCACGGCCAGGTAGGCGCCGAGGGAGACCAGTGCGACGGCCGCACCGACGCAGATGGCCGCGAGCATGCTGACCCGTGTCCGGAGGGCCATCCGCTGGTGCCAGTCGTTCCAGCGTTCGATGCCCACCGTGCGGTGGGGCGGCCGGTGGGCATCGTTCACGGAGGTGTCTCCCGCAGCACGTACCCGACCCCCCGCACCGTGTGGATGAGGCGTGGCTCACCACCGGCCTCGGTCTTGCGCCGCAGGTAGCCCACGTACACCTCCAACGCGTTGCCAGAGGTCGGGAAGTCGTAACCCCACACCTCCTCGAGGATGCGCGTCCTGGTCAGCACGCGCCGGGGATGGGCGATGAACAGTTCCAGCAACGCGAACTCGGTGCGGGTGAGGCTGATGCGCCGTTCCCCACGCCGGACCTCGCGTGTCGCGGTGTCCAGCTCGAGGTCCGCGAAGCTCAGCACGTCGACCTCGTCCTCGGCCTGGTTCGTCGGACCTCTCCTCCGCAGGAGCGCGCGCAGCCGAGCCAGGAGCTCCTCCAACGCGAAGGGCTTCGGCAGGTAGTCGTCGGCGCCCGCGTCCAGCCCGGCGACCCGGTCGGAGACGGCGTCCCTCGCGGTCAGCACGAGTATGGGCAGGTCGTCACCCACCCCGCGCAAGCGCCGGCACACCTCCAGCCCGTCCAGCCTCGGCATCATCACGTCGAGCACCATCGCGTCCGGGCGGGCCTCCGGGGCCAGCCCCATCACCGCGGCCAGCGCCTGCTGCCCGTCAGCGGCCAGCTCCACCTGGTAGCCGTTGAACCGCAACGACCTCCGCAACGACTCTCGTACGGCCCGGTCGTCGTCGACTACGAGGATGCGCATGAAGGCAGTGTTACCTTTCGCCCTGAGAGCGAGCTGAGAATCGTCGGTCGTGGCGCCGAGGCCACCGGACCCGCCGCGCCACCCCCGTGGGCGGCGACGCCGAGCCGGGGCCACGGCGGGCGCCTACTCCTGGTTCCGGCGGGGCGCACGCACGGTAACAGCGCGGTCCGGTTGTCGCGGCGGGCCCCGGGCGCCACCGGACCCTCCCGAGCGGGAATTGACCTCCAGGAAAAGACGGGTCGCGGGCGGTGCACCGATAACCGGCGGGGGCAAACGGCGGCCGTCGCCGACAGTTCCGGAGCGGGACAAACAGTTACACAGAGTTCCGGGCAAGCACCGGCACTACGCTGCGTCGTTCAGGCAAAAAAGGGGGTCCATTCCGTTCCGAACGGGAAGCAACACCACCCTTCGGCGACGGAGCAGCGAGGCCGTATGCTGCGCGGACACTGGTACGAGTGAACTTGTGGGCGCCGGACCACAACATGCTGGCACCTGTTCTTGGGCTACGCGCGTAGCCTGTCGACAACACCTGTGGGTACGAGCGAAGCCGAGGTGGAAAGTCGGTCAGGAGATGTCTGTCGGTGAGTGAGCACGACTATTCGCCGTTGACGGAGCATATTCCGTCACAGGACCGGAGGGTGCGGTTTCTCGTCGAGTCTGGGCAGACCGACGAAGCCAACACCCTGCTCGACGCGGTGCTCCAACAGCCGGACTCGCGCACGGGCTGGCACCGGGTGGCGATGTTGGTCAACCGGGCCATCGCGGCCTGGCGGTTGGACCGGCTCGCGCTGGCGCTGGAGCTGGCCGCCGAGGGCTGGACGGAGCTGGACGCGGAGCGTCCGGAAGGGCGCACCGCGGCGCACACCCTCGGCCTGCTCGGCCACCTCATCGACTCGATGGGGCACCGCAGAGCGGCGTTGGACATGCTGCGCCTCTCGGTCGAGGTCGCCAGGGGGACCGAGGACGCCGAGACCGTGGCGGCCTGCCTCCAGCGTCTCGGCGGGACGCTGAACATGCTCGCGCTGGAGGAGGCCACCGAGAACGCGGGAGCGGTGTTCGCCGAGTCGAGGAGCCTCCTCGCGGAGGGGCTGGCCCTGGTCGAGGGTGGCCGGGTGCACCGCAGCCTGCTGGTGGCGCACGCCCGGTCGCTGGTGGGCGCGGGGCGGCTCAGCGAGGCCGAGGAGGAGTGCTCCCACGCGCTGCTGCTCGCCGAGGAGGCGGGCGACGGGTGGGCGGCGGCCACGGCGCGGTGGGTGCTGGCCTGCTCGGCGCGGGACCGGCACGACCTGGTCCCGGCGCGGGGGCTGGCCGCCGAGGCGCTGGACGGTGTGGAACGGACCGGCGACACCACGCTGATCCACCGGTTCGCCGAGGACCTCGCCGACATCTGCGCCGCGCTGGATGACCACCGGGGCGAGGCGCGGGCGCTGCGGCGGGGCCTCGCGGCGAGCCGGAAGGTGACGGACACGCTCAAGGAGGCCCTGGGGCAGGCGTTGGAACAGCGGCGGCTGGCGGTGCAGGCGCACCGGGCCGCGGTGGCCGCCCGGGAGGCGGCGGCCCGCGATCCGCTGACGGGGTTGGTGAACCGGCTCGGCCTGGAGCGCAGCGCGCCTCGGCTCATCAAGCGCACCGCGTCCAAGGGGCGCGTTCCGTGGCTGGTGCTGGTGGACGTCGACTGGTTCAAGGACGTCAACGACGATGCCGGTCACGCGGCGGGGGACGCGGCGCTGAGGGAGATCGCGCAGCTGTTGCGGCGGGAGTGCCGGGCGGACGACCTGGTCGCCCGGTGGGCGGGGGACGAGTTCGTCATCCTGCTCGTGGACGCCACGGAGAACAGGCTCGACGCGGGACCCGTGGTGGCGGAACGGATCCGGGCCGCCGTCGACACCCACGACTGGCGCACGGTGCTGGGCAAGACGACTCGGCCTCCGACGGTCAGCATCGGGGTGGCCGCCGGCCCGTCCCAGCTCGACCAGCTGTTCACCGCGGCGGATGTCGCGCTGTACCGGGCGAAGCAGCAGGGCCGCAACCGGGTCGAGGTACAGCCTCCCCCGGAGGACAAGGGGTTCGCGCCACGGCAGAGCCTGAGTCCGAGCTGAGCACGCTCGGCCGGCTCGCCGCGCCGGTGCGGCCGGGTCGTTCCCCCCGGGGCCGGGCCGCCACCGGTGCGTCCGGTGGCGGCCCGGCTCCCACGGGGAAGTCGCGGCACGATAGGCTGGGCGCGTCACCGAGCGCCTCACACGGTGTTCGGCGTGACGGGTAGGGCCTCGTAGCTCAGGGGATAGAGCACCGCTCTCCTAAAGCGGGTGTCGCTGGTTCGAATCCAGCCGGGGCCACACAGGTCGTCAGCCACCGCGTGCCGCGGGTTCGGCCAGCAGAGCGTCCCCCTCCCCTGGTGCGCCTTCCGAGACCGGGAGACACGGTGCCGTGGGTGTCGGGATCAGCCCCAGCCGCCCTGGACCATCGTCTGGAAGTACCAGCGCCCCTCCCTCCTGACCAGCAGGTCGCCGTACCGCATCCGGTGCCGCACCCCGCCGTGGGTGTAGGTCGCGTCCGTGACGACGAACACCAGCGAACGGCTCAGGAAGTGCGGCGTGCGCACCGACTCCATCCGGGCACCGTCGCCGATGACCTCCGTCATCTCTCGGACGTACTGCTCCCGGTCGCTCCAGGAGGCGCTTCCGTTGCCCTCCGCGTCGTCCGTGACGGAGTTCAACGGGAACATCGCCAGGTCCGCCATGCGCTCGATCTGCGCGGTCGCGGCGAGTTCGTCGTAGTCGTCGAACCAGGCGAGCACGCTGGCGACGTCCTCGGGGCTGGGCTCGAACACGGGGTCCTCGGGGGTGGTCTTCGCCATCGCCATCCTTCGTACGGTGTACGGTACGACGTACACCGTACAGGCTCTCGGCCAGGAACGCCGATCCTGCGACCGGCCGTCGTCGCGGGACGGGTCCGAGGGCGGCTGAGGGGGTCACGGCGCCGGTACCGTCCCAGCCGGTGGCCGGGGGCCTGACGGGACGGGTCATGGTGACGACCGGCTGGGTCGACGCCGGGAGCACCGGAGCCGGGGTGGTGCGTGCCCGCCGCCAGCCGGGGCGGGACCGACCGCTCGGGGGTTTCGCTCCCGACGGCTCGTGCCCCGCCCCCGACCCCGCCAGTCCCCACTCCGGGCACTGCGGTCGCGGCCACCGGACGGCGGAGCGACCATGCGTGGTGAAGGCCGGTGAAGGAGGCAACCGTGCGAGCTCTCGTGGCCACCGACTACGGCGCCCTCGACGAGGCGCTCGTCCTCGCGTCCGTCCCCGAACCGGTGCCGGCTCCCGGCCAGGTCCTCGTCCAGGTGCGGGCGGCGGCGCTCAACCCGCTGGACCTCGCCCTGATCCTCGGTTCGATGCGGGAGCAGATGCCGATCGCGCACCCCTTCACGGTGGGGATGGACGCGGCGGGAGTCGTCGTCGCGGTCGGTGACGGGGTCCACGACCACGCTCCCGGTGACGAGGTCCTCGGGTACTCGGCCTTCGTGTCCGGCACCGTCGCGGAGTACACGCTCATCGAGTCCGGCCCCTACCTGGCCAGCCGACCGCCCGGTCTTGACCCGGTGCGGGCCGCCGGTGTGCCCGAGTCCGGGCTGACCGCGACCCACCTGCTGCGCGCGGCCGGCCTGAGACCCGGCTCCTCCATGCTGGTGATCGGCGCCACCGGTGGTGTCGGCCTCTACACCGTCCAACTGGCCACGGCGGCCGGTGTGGAGGTGTTCGCCACCGGGAAGCCCGCCGACCGCGACTACGTGCGTTCCCTGGGTGCGGTGGAGATGGTCGACTACACGCGGGGCCGGGTCGTTCGGGACGCCCTCGCCCTCCGCCCGGACGGGGTCGACGTGGTGCTGGACCTGGTCAACGCCGGGCCCGACATCCTCGCCAGCGCCGAGGCGGTCCGCCCCGGCGGGCGGGTGGTCTCGCCCCTCGGAGGGCCGACCGAGCTGGGGAGGGGCGTGACGGCGCACTACATCGGCCAGATGACGCCCCGCCCCGGTGATCTCGCCGAGCTCGCCACCCGGGCGGCGTCCGGGCGCCTCCGGGTCGAGGTGGGAGCCGTGTACCCGCTCGACGAGGCGAAGCAGGCCGTGACCGACTTCGCCAGCCGCCACATCCACGGCAAGGTCGTCGTCCGGATTTGAGACCGGCGGACGGGACCCCGCCGGCGACCGGTCAGGCGGCGGTCCAGCCGCTCCAGCGGCGGATCCGGAGCACGATCAGCGTCCCGAAGGGATCGGCGTCCCGGTACTGCGGGTACTTCGCCCGCAACGCCTCCACAGCCTCCTCGTCCGGCTGTTCCCGGATCTCGGCGACTCCGTCCGCGCGGACCCACCACAGCGTCGACCAGTCCGGGTCGTAGGAATCGACCAGCGCGCTGATCCGGGCGTTGTCCCGGATGTTGTCGAGTCGGCGGAGCCGACGGCCGCTCTTCGGTTTCCGGTCCACGGCGGTGACGAACACGTCCGGGTCGTACCCGAGTACGGCGAAGGTGAAGGGAACGAGGTGGGGTTGGCCACCGCCGCTCACGGTGGCCAACCTCGCGACCGGGCTGCCCGCGAACCGGGAGCGGCACTGCTCCGACGTCAGCGTCGGCATCGTGCCCCGTTACCGCCCGGCCCCCAGCGGAGGCTCGGACGCCTCCGCGTAACGCTGCCGCACCCGCCGGTGGACGACGTACCCGACCGGGACGCCCACCGCCGCGCAGACCAGCAGCGGGATGAGCGGAACGACCAGCACGAAGGAAATACCGAGAATCGCGAGCGCCAGGATCATCGTCCGCATTCCGACCCTGGTGAGCATGGCGCCGACCGCGCCGCTGAAAAGGACCACGAACGCCCCGACGAAAAGAACCGGGACGAGATGGGCCTCGATGAAGCCTCCCACCGATCTACTCCCTGATCGCCACTGTCACCGCCCTGCTTCCCCCTCACCACCCTATCGCCGGGCGGTGGGTGAACGTTGCGGGACGCCGCCGCCCCGCCGTGATCGTCGGAGGCGGAACCCGAGCGGCGGGGCGACCGGAGGGACGTGGGCGCTGCCACCGAGTGGCCCTGACCGCAGCGTGAACCGGAGCAATCCACCCGATCGGTACCGCTTGACAGGGCTGGGAGGCCGTGGCACGGGTCTAAACTTGCCGCTGATGTCCGAACAGCTGACCACCCACACCGTCGACCCCGGGGCCCCCTCGGGGAAGGCCCCGACCGACTCCGAGGAGCCGGACCGGACCCGGGCGGGAGGTCTCCCCGACGGCCCCTCCCCCGCGCGCGGTCTCGGCTGGCTGCTGACGGTCGGGGGTTTCCTCGGGCTGCTCGCCTCGTTCGTGCTCATGGTCGAGCGGATCGAACTGCTCAAGGACCCGCTCTACATCCCGTCGTGCAGCCTCGACGCCGTGTTGAGCTGCGGCTCGGTGATGACCACCCCCCAGGCGGCGCTCTTCGGCTTCCCGAACCCCCTCCTCGGCGTCGCAGCCTTCCCGGTCGTGGTGACCGTGGGCGCGGCGGTGCTCGCCGGGGCCCGACTGCCCCGGTGGTTCTGGCTGGGGCTTCAGCTGGGGGCCGCGCTGGGCACGGTGTTCGTGCACTGGCTGATGTTCCAGAGCTTCTTCAACATCTCGGCCCTGTGCCCCTACTGCATGGTGGTGTGGGCGGTGACCGTGCCGATCTTCTGGTACACGACCACCCACAACATCGAGCGCGGGCACCTGCGGCTCGGCGCGTTCGGCCGGGGGCTGGTCGCCTACCGGGGGGCGGTGATGGCGGCGTGGACGCTCTCCGTCGTCGGCCTCGTCGTGGCGGTGTTCTGGAACCACTGGAGCCAGTTGTTGTCCTGACCGCCCTGGGGCTGGCACCGGACCCGGTGCCAGCCGTCGCCCGACTCAGTCGTCGTAGGGGTCGTGGTCCTGCCCCCAGCCCACGGCCCGGGACTGGTCGAGCAGGGCGACCCGTGCGCCGGCTGTGTCCCGGATCACCGCGACCCGGCCGTACGAGCCGTCGAAGGGGTCGACCCTGACCTCGGCTCCCGCCGCCACGGCGCGGCGCAGCACGTCGTCGACACCGTCCTCGGGGCGGACGCCCAGGTAGATGAGCCAGTGGGGTTTGGTGCGGACCGCGTCCGGGACCATCCGCACCCGGGCCAGCACCGACTCGCCACCGGAGTACCAGACGGCGAAGTCCGCGGTCGGCCCGCGGCCGTGCTGGTCGATGCGGAAGTCGAAGAGGCCGCCGTAGAACTCGTCCGCCGTCCTCGGGCCGGTCGTGACGAGCTCGCCCCACATCAACGAGCCGGGCACCCCGACGTGGAACTGCCAGCTCCGGCTGGCGCGGAGGAACCCGAACTCGGCGAGGTGGGGGTCACGGGCGACGGCCCGCAGTCCGACGCCAGGAACCTCCGTGCTCGACCGCAACAGCCTTCCCCCCGTCTCACGCACCCGCTCGGAGGTGCGTTCGACGTCGTCAGCCGCCAGGTACAGCGTCCAGGCGGGGGCGCTGCCCTGGCTGGGGCAGAGCCCCGCGACCGGGTAGCCGTCGAGCAGGGCGAGCGTGTAGCCGTCCTCCTGGTGGTACTCCCAGCCGAACAGCCGGTGGTAGAAGTCCTCGGCGGCCGGGAGGTCCGGGGTTCGCAGGTCGATCCAACAGGGCAGCCCGGCGGGCAGGCTTCCGTAGAGCAGGTCGGTTCCGGTCTCGAGAACGGGCACAGCGCTTCACCTCCGCACACCGGCTTTCGGTAGCTCCGAACGAGGTCTCCCCGGTGCGCGTGGATCATTATCAACGGAGTTGACCTTGAGTTGACCAGACCAACGATGTTTCACCGAGCTGGACGTGGCGAGCGTGACCAGGATGTGACCGGCGGCCATACCGGCCGCGGGAGCCTCGACCTCCCACTCGTTCGGCGTAATGCCTGCGTGGAGGCCTGCGCGCCGTGACAGCGGCGGCGACCGAACGACGGAACCATCGAGCCATCAGGGCAAAGTCTTGCCCAATCGACGACTTCCGGACACGATACGTTCCTGGCCTGCCATCGACGGGAGGGCGGTGGACTCACCTTGAGACCGTGGGGCGGGCAGGCCCAGCGCAGCCGCTGACGTCGCGAGGAGTCCGCAGTGAGAGAGTTCAGCCTTCCGTCCCTGGCCGACGACGAGGTGTCCGGTGGCCTGGCCGAGATCGTCTACCAGAACGCCGAACGCGAGGGTGACCGGCCGGTCTACGCCAGGAAGGTCGGCACGGTGTGGCGGGATGTCACCGCCCGCCAGTTCCGCGACGAGGTCACCTCGGTCGCCAGGGGTCTGATCGCCGACGGGGTGCAGCAGGGCGACCGGGTCGCCCTGCTGTCGAGGAGCCGCTACGAGTGGGCACTGCTCGACTTCGCGATCCTCGCCATCGGCGCCGTCACCGTGCCCATCTACGCGACGTCGTCGGTCGAGCAGATCAGGTGGATCCTCTCCGACTCGGGGGCGACCACGCTGATCGTCGAGACGGCGGAGCTGGCGGCGACCGCCGAGTCGGTGCGTGCCGACCTTCCCACGCTCAAGCGGGTCTGGACCATCGACGACGGCGCCGTGGAGGCGATCGTGGCGTTGGGAGCGGACAGCAGCGACGACGAGGTCACCGCCCGCCGTTCCGCGACGCCGACCAGCGCGACCGCCACCATCATCTACACCTCCGGGACGACGGGGAACCCGAAGGGGTGCGTGCTGACGCACTCCAACTTCTACGCGGAGATCGACAACGGCATCGGCGCGCTCCCCCAGCTCTTCCGGGGGGAGAACGGGGTGGAGCCCTCGACCCTGCTGTTCCTGCCCACCGCCCACGTCTTCGGCCGGATGGTGCACTTCGCCGTCGCGAGGGCGGCGGCCAGGACGGCGTTCACTCCGGACATCGCGGAGGTGAGCGGGGATCTCCAGACGTTCCGCCCCACCTTCATCCTCTCCGTCCCGCACGTGCTGGAGAAGGTGTACAACCGGGCCCAGCAGAAGGCCGCCTCCGAGGGCAAGGGGCGGATCTTCGCGATCGCGGCGAAGACCGCCGCGCAGTACAGCAAGTCGCTCGACGCGGGACGCACCCCGCTGACGCTGCGGCTCAAGCACGCGGTGTTCGACCGGCTGGTGTACGCGAAGCTGCGGGCCGCGCTCGGCGGCCGGCTCCGCCACGTCATCTCCGGTGGTTCGGCGTTGGGGGAACGGTTGAGCCACTTCTACCGCGGCATCGGCGTCCAGGTCTTCGAGGGGTACGGGCTGACCGAGACCACGGCGGCGGCGACGGTGAACTCCCCGGAGCGGGTGAAGCTCGGGACCGTTGGTCAGCCGCTGCCGGGGCACTCCGTCCGGATCGCCGACGACGGCGAGGTCCAGGTACGCGGCCCCGTCGTGTTCGGGGAGTACTGGAACGCGAGGGAGGCCACGTCGGAGGCGCTGCGGGACGGCTGGTTCAACACCGGCGACCTCGGTGAGCTGGACTCCGACGGCTACCTGCGGATCACCGGGCGCAAGAAGGAGATGTTGGTGACCCTGGGGGGCAAGAACGTCGCTCCCGCGACCATCGAGGACCGGGTCAGGGCGCACCCCTTGATCAGCAACTGCCTGGTCGTCGGTGACGGTCGCCCCTTCATCGCCGCGCTGATCACCCTGGACCCCGAGGGCTTCGCCCAGTGGAAGGCCGACCGCAAACGCCAGGCTGACGCGAAGATCGCCGACCTGCTGGAGGACGCGGAGCTGCTGGCGACGGTCCAGGAGGCCGTGGACCGGGGGAACCGGGCGGTGTCCCGCGCCGAGTCGGTGCGCAAGTTCCGGGTCCTCGACACGGACTTCACGATCGCCGGCGGCCACGTCACGCCCTCGCTGAAACTGCGTCGCGCCGCGATCACCAAGGATTTCGCGGCCGAGATCGAGGCGCTTTACGCCAAGTAGTCCCGCGCCTTCGAACAAAAGGCGCAGCGGCACCGGGGCCGCCCTCCGCGGGGGAACAATCTCCATGTGAAGGGCGGCCTCACGCCGTCACCGCGGGTTCTCCCGCGCGCCCACCACCCGGAGCTCCCATTGTTGGCGAATCGGGCGGGACGTGATCCCACGCTTGGCCCAGCCGGCGTCGGGTACTGGTGCTGTATCTTCGGCAACGGGTGTCATCCCGGTCAGTAGACTCGTCCGCGTGCGTTCTCCGGGAGGTACGTCGTGACCAATCAGAGTGATTGGCCTTCGACGGGTGTCGACGTCGTCGAACCAGTGGGCACGACCAGGACCGGCACCCATTTCCCGCCCCGTCGCGGCACGTGGGACGCCCTCGCCGGGCCCGTCCGCGACCTCGCAGCGCGTGCCGAGGCGCCGGCCGCGTCCGGACGGGCCGGACGCCCCGACCAGGGCCGGCGGCCGGTCCACGGCCGCCAGCGGCGCCCGACCGCGCGCAGGGGCGCCTCTCCGCGCGCACCCGGCGGGGCCGAGGTGGTGGACGATGTCCTGGCTGGTCAGCGGCGCGCGCCCCGCTCGAGCCGGTCGGGGAGCGGCGGCGCCGTGGCGGCAGACCGGCACGGCCGCCGAGGCCCGTCGAGCGCCCCACCCGCCCGGAGGACCTCCGCCGCCGGTCACCGGACGCCGTCTCGGGAGGACACGGCGTACCGCCTCCCGGCGAGCCACCCACCACCGGTGGGCACCGGGAGGACCGACCGCTGGAGCCGTGTGACACCGTGACCGAGAACGTGAGCGAGATGGACCCCGAACCAGACGGACCGGACACCGCGCGGGACGTTCCTTTCGCCGAGCAGTGGGCGGACGGGATCTACCTGACCAGTTACGCGCCGCTGTCCCGCGACGAGACAATCGAGTTCCTCGCCGATCTGGCGGATGATCTGCGAAACGCACTGCTGAATGGAAAATCCTCCACGCGGGCCGTGGAGGATGCGGGTCGAGCGCTGATTGACAGGAATTTCACCAGTTCCGCGACGCTGTCACGCAGCCTCACCCTGATCGGCCGCGAGCTGCCCCGAATCCTGGAATTGCCGGACTCACCGGAGAACCGCGCGAGAATCGCCACCGTTCAGGGTGCGCTGGCGGCTGGTTTCACGGAGGCGCTGCGCAAACACGTCTTCGACAAGCAGGAGGCGCTCAAGGCCGCGATGGTCAACGCCCGCGAACAGGCGGAGGAGGCCCTGCGGGACAGCGAGCAGCGGTTCCGGACCGTGTTCAACTCGGCCGCCAGCGGCGTGGCCACCATCAACCTCAACGGGCGGTTCAAGAGCACCAACCCCGCCATGCTCCAGCTGCTGCGGATGAGTGAGGACGAGCTGCTGGCCAGTGATCTCTTCGACCTGGTCCACGCCGAGGACGTCGACAAGATCCGCTCCAACATGCTGGAGCAGGCGGTGGGCCGGATCGACGACCGCTTCCGGCTGGTCGTGCGCTTCCTGCTCAACCAGGACGAGCCGATCTGGACCAGGGTCGCGGTCTCCCTGGTGCGGGACCACGATGGCTCCCCCGACTACCACGTCGTGCTGGTCGAGGACCTCAGCGACGTGTACCTGCTCCAGGAACACCTGCGCTACCAGGTGTCGCACGACCAGTTGACGGGTCTGCGCAACCGGTCGGTGTTGCTGTCCACCCTGGAGCGGGTCCTCGCCGAGCTGCGCCCGGCCGGACGGGTCGCGCTCTGCCAGTTCGGCATCGACGGGTTCGGGCTGCTCAACGAGGGGCTCGGGCACGAGGCCGGTGACGAGGTGCTGCGCACGGTGGCGCGGCGGCTGCGTGACCACTTCCGGGAGCACGGTGGCATGGTGGCGCGGCTCGACGGCGACGAGTTCGCGGTGCTCATCGCGCGTTCCCCCGGTGCCGCCGAGACGGCGGCGGTGGTCGAACGCGCGTTGGACGTGGTGAGCGAGCCGATGACGGTGCTCGGCGAGGAGATCGCCGTGTCCGCCAGCGCTGGCCTGGTGGAAAGGGTGGTCGGCGACCTGCAGCCGCTCCAGCTG
>NZ_AGVX02000344.1 GCF_000239155.1 Actinoalloteichus spitiensis RMV-1378 | reverse complement strand
ATCGGTACCGATCGGTCGGCCGGTGGACAACACCGGGGTGCTGGTCCTGGACGACCGGTTGCGCCCGGTCCCGGTCGGGGTGTGGGGCGAGATCTACCTGTCCGGGGTGCAACTGGCCCGGGGGTATGCCGGGCGGGCGGGGTTGACCGCGTCGAGGTTCGTGGCCCACCCGGTGGGGGCGGCCGGTGCTCGGGTGTACCGGAGCGGGGATGTGGGCCGGTGGACGGCCTCGGGGGTGGTGGAGTTCGCCGGTCGGGTGGATGACCAGGTCAAGATCCGGGGTTATCGGATCGAGCTGGGTGAGGTCGAGACCGTGCTGGGGGCGTGTCCCGGGGTGGGGCAGGCGGTGGTGGTGGTGCGGGAGGACCAGCCGGGGGTACCGAGGTTGGTGGCCTATCTGGTGGCCGACACCGCTGGGGTGGTGGTGGATCGGGTGCGGGAGCAGGCGGGTCGGGTGTTACCGGAGTACATGATGCCCACGGGGTGGGTGGTCCTGGACGAGTTGCC
>NZ_AGVX02000345.1 GCF_000239155.1 Actinoalloteichus spitiensis RMV-1378 | reverse complement strand
GAGTCGTCGCCGACCCCGCAGCCGCTCGCCAGGAGCGCCGCCGCGAGCGGGAACGCCCACAGCGCCCGCCGCCAGCGCTTCGCGCTCGGTTTCTGGGTGGCTCGCACCGTGCCACACACCTCCTTGTGTGTCGCTGAGTCAGATGTCGCTGAGGTCAGCTGGATGGGATTGGGCCGCGACGTCGGCGGCGGGTTGGTCGGGCGGTGGAGCCCGACGGTGGAGCGGGAGGACCGGAGCGGGTCAGTTGATGTGGGAGCCACCGTTGATGTCGAAGGTGCCGCCGGTGATGTAGCCGACGTTCTCGCCCGCGAGGAACGCGATGGTGGCGGCCACGTCCTGGGTGCGACCGTTGCGGCCGACGGGGATGTCGGCGACGATCCGCGCCTTGCGCTCGGGCGTCATCGCCCCGGCCGTGATGTCGGTGTCGATCAGCCCGGGGGTGACGGCGTTGACGACGACGCCGTGCTGCCCGACCTCCCGGGCGAGGGCCTTGGTCAGGCCGAGCACGGCTGCCTTGGCGGCCGAGTAGTGCGAGCCGCCGAACACGCCGCCGCCGCGTTGCGCCGAGACCGAGGACAGGTTGACGATCCGGCCGTACCCCCGCTCGATCATGCCGGGCAGCACCCGCTGGGTGACCAGGTAGGTTCCCGTCACGTTCACCTTGAACACCAGGTCCCACTCGGCCTCGTCGATGTCGAGGAACCGGGTCGGCCGGGTGATGCCGGCGTTGTTCACCAGCGCGGCGACCGGGGGCAGGTCCGAGTTCTCCACCTCGGTGACGGCCCGGTCGACGTCGCCCCGGTCGGTGACGTCGGCCGCGACACCCACGGCGGGCACCCCGTACTCCTCGCTCACGAGAGCGGCGGTGCGGCCGGCGGCGTCCCCGTCGATGTCCAGCACGGCGACGGCGAAGCCGGCGGCCGCCAGGTACCTGGCGGTCTCCCGGCCGATTCCGCGCTCGGAACCGGCGCCGGTGACGATCGCGGTGCGGGCGGTGCTGTTCTGGCTCACGGTGCTTCTCCTACGGATTTCACTTGGTGTCGTGCGGTGCCCGGGCGGCCCGGGTGGTCAGGTGAGGAGGCCGGCGATGATGTCGCGGGCCTGGGCGGCAACCGGGACCCGGTCGGCCTCGTCGACGTCGTGGGTTTCCAGCTCGAGGACGTACCGCCCCTGGTAGCCCCGGCCTTCCAGCGCCTCGACCACCGCGGCGAAGTTCGCGCGACCCCGCCCGATGCTCAGGTTGATGTCCCCGGGACCGCTGGTGGTCTCGGGAACGGCATCGCGCAGGTGGACGTGCTCGGTCCGGTCCGCCACCCGGTGCGCGAAGGCGATCTCGTCGGTCCCGCTGGCCACGACGTGGCTGACGTCGTAGACGAAACCGGCGACCTCGGTGGGCACCAGGTCGAGCAGGGCCAGCGCGCGCTCGGCGGAGTGGCAGAACCGGAAGTGGTGCAACCCCTCGGTGACGACGCGGACTCCGGACGCCGAGGCGAGCTCGGCGAGAACGGCGAGGCCGTCGGCGATGCGGCGGAGATCACCGGTCTCGGTGGTGAAGGGAGCTCGGGACTGGGCACCGCAGGGGACGATGAGCAGGCTGCCCAGGCGGGCGGCGAGGTCGACCAGCGGGGTCGCCCGCCGGACCAGCGTGTCGCGGTCCAGGGCGGGGTCGTTGAGCGGGCCGGGGTCGACGTTCAGACCCCAGGTGGTCAGGCCGCTCGCCAGCACGACCTCGGCGATGGCCGGCCCCTCGTCGACCAGCGGGGTCGGCACGTGGTCGCACACGCCGGGCAAGCCGCCCAGGTCGATGCCCCCGATGCCGAGCGAGTCGATGACCGCGAGGGCCTCGGGCAGCGCGCGGCGACGGAACGAGATCGTCGAGCAGCCCAACCTCGGAGACGTCGGTGACGCACCGTGATTGCTACCCGGCTCCTCCATTGGAACCATTGAGTTACCTCCACCCGGACGTGTGGCGCACAGTAAACGTCGTCGTTCTGTCGACCGTCAACAGTCAACTGAAATTTGATGCCAACATGTCCGCTAAGGTTGAGGTCGCTCATCGGCGCGAGGGGGTAGAAGGTCACGTGTCACTGGACGTTCCAGCTCTGAACGGGGTCGAACGGCAGACGCTGCGCGAACAGAGCCTGCGACGGCTTCGGGAGGCGATCCGCAGCGGCCAGCTGGCCCCGGGCACGCGCCTGATCGAGACGGAGCTCAGCAAGGCGCTGTCGGTGTCCAGGGGGACGTTGCGCGAGGCCCTGCGGCACCTGGAGCAGGAGGGACTGGTGGCCGCCGACGAACGGGGCCGCTTACTCGTCCGTTCGCTCACCCGGTCCGAGGTGATGGACATCTTCGCCGTCCGCGGGGCACTGGAGGCCCTGGCGGTCGAGACGCTGTGCTCCGCACCCGACAGGACCGAGATCGTGCGGGAACTGCGCGCGGCACTCGCCGACCTCCGGGACGCCGGGGACGACCTGGACGACCTCGCGGAGGCGGACCTGGCCCTGCACACCCGGATGTGCGAGCTGACCGGGAACTCCACGCTCGCTCAGTCCTGGTCCCACATCTCCGGCCTCACCAGGGCCACCATCACCCGCGCCGGGCCCGAACTGGCGTTGCGCAACATGGACTGGAACCGGCACCAGCCGATCGTCGACGCCATCGAGGCGGGAGACGCCGCACGGGGGCGTGAGGTCGTGCGCGAACACATGATGGACGCCGCCCAGCGCATCGTCGCCCTGCTCGACGCCTGAGCCGTCCCACCGCGACGCCGAGCCGCCGGACCGCGTGGGGATCAGCGGACCGCGGACCGCGACCTGTCGACAAGGCGCGCCTCCAGCCCGCACACCCCACCCGGCGAGCCCGAGCGCCCGGGGTCCGGCGGTGCCCCGGAAGCTCTTCCGGGGCACGGGAGGCCGCGACCCCACCGGCCTCCCGCCACCAGGTCGGGTCAGAGCTGGTCGACCGAGGTCACCGTGAGGACAGCCGTCCCCTCCTCGTCGGACGCCCCCAGATCCACCTCGGCGCTGATCCCCCAGTCGTGGTCACCGGCGGGGTCGTCGAAGATCTGCCGTACCAGCCACCTGCCGGGTTCCTCGGTGATCACCAGCAGAGCCGGTCCTCGGGCGTCGGGACCGGTGCCGATCTCGTCGTGCTCCTCGAAGTAGGGCTCGAGCGCGTCCTGCCACGCCTCGGCGGTCCACCCCGCGCCACCGTCGAGTTCGCCCAGCTCGTGGTACCGGCGTCGGGCGGCGAGTTCCACCCGGCGGAAGAGCGCGTTGCGCACGAGCACCCGGAACGCCCTCCGGTTCGCCGTGACCGGCGGCGCCGTGTGCTCGACGACCGGAGCGGCGGCCTCTCCCGGGTCGACCGGGTTGACCAGCCGTTCCCACTCGTCGAGCAGGCTGGAGTCGACCTGCCGGACCAGTTCGCCCAACCACTCCACGAAGTCGTTGAGCTCCTCGGTCTTGGCGTCCTCCGGCACCGTCTGCCGCAGGGCCTTGTAGACGTCGGCGAGGTACCGCAGGACCAGCCCCTCGGAGCGCGCCAGACCGTAGAAGGCGACGTAGTCGGCGAAGTCCATACCCCGCTCGTACATGTCCCTGGCCACGGACTTCGGGGACAGTTCGTGGTCGGCGACCCACGGGTGCCCACGCCGGTAGGTGGTGAAGGCCGCGTCGAGGAGCTCGGCCAGCGGCTTGGGGTGGGTGACCTCCTCCAGCAACTCCATCCGCTGCTCGTACTCCACCCCCTCGGCCTTGAGCTCGGCGACGACCTCTCCCCTGGCCTTGAACTGCTGCGCCGAGAGCACCTGCCGGGGATCGTCGAGCGTGGCCTCGATGACCGAGACCACGTCCACCGCGTACCCGGGAGACGCGCGGTCGAGGAGCTCGATCGCGGCCAGCGCGAAGGGGGACAGCGGCTGGTTGAGGGCGAAGTCGAACTGGAGGTCCACGGTCAGCCGGACCCGTCGGCCATGCTCGTCGGGCTCGTCGAGCCGTTCGACGACGCCCGCCGCCAGCAGCGCGCGGTAGATCGCGATGGCACGCCGGATGTGGCGGAGCTGCCGGCGGCGGTCCTCGTGGTTGTCCTCCAGCAACTTCCGCATCGCCGCGAAGGCGTCGCCGGGGCGGTCGATGACGTTGAGCAGCATGGAGTGGCTGACCTGGAAGCTGGAATGCAGCGGTTCGGGCTGCGCCTCGGTCAACTTCTGGAAGGTGGCGTCGCTCCAGGTGACGAACCCCTCCGGCGGCTTCTTCCGCACGACCTTGCGGCGCTTCTTGGGATCGTCACCCGCCTTGGCCAGCGCCTTCTCGTTCTCGACGACGTGGTCGGGGGCCTGCACGACCACGGTGCCGATCGTGTCGTACCCCGCTCGTCCCGCCCGCCCCGCGATCTGGTGGAACTCGCGGGCGCGGAGGATCCTGGTCCGCACGCCGTCGTACTTGCTCAGGGCGGTGAACACCACGGTGCGGATCGGCACGTTGATGCCGACGCCGAGCGTGTCGGTGCCGCAGATGACCTTGAGCAGGCCGGCCTGCGCCAGCTGCTCGACGAGCCGCCGGTACTTGGGCAGCATGCCCGCGTGGTGGACGCCGATCCCGTGCCGCACCAGCCTGGACAGGATCTTGCCGAATCCGGGGGCGAACCGGAAGCCCCCGATCATCTCGGCGATCGCGGCCTTCTCCGCCTTCGTGCACACGTTGATGCTCATCAGCGACTGCGCCCGCTCCAGCGCCGCGGCCTGCGCGAAGTGCACCACGTAGACGGGTGCGTCGTGAGTGGACAGCAGCTCGCTGATCGTCTCGTGCAGGGGTGTGGTGACGTAGCGGAAGAACAGCGGCACCGGGCGTTCCGCCGAAGCGACGACCGCGGTCGAGCGACCGGTGCGCCTGGTCAGGTCCTCCTCGAACCTGCTGACGTCGCCGAGGGTGGCCGACATCAACAGGAACTGGGCCTGGGGCAACTCGAGGATGGGCACCTGCCAGGCCCACCCCCGGTCGGGCTCGGAGTAGAAGTGGAACTCGTCCATCACCACTTGGCCGACCTCGGCCCGGTCCCCGTCCCGGAGGGCGATGTTGGCCAGGATCTCCGCCGTGCAGCAGATGATCGGCGCGTCGGCGTTCACGCTGCTGTCACCGGTCATCATCCCGACGTTCTCGGGACCGAAGATCGCGCACAGGTCGAAGAACTTCTCCGAGACGAGAGCCTTGATCGGGGCCGTGTAGAAGCTGCGGACTCCCCCGGCCAACGCGGTGAAGTGGGCGCCGACAGCGACAAGGCTCTTACCGGACCCCGTCGGGGTGTTGAGGATGACGTTGGCCCCGGAAACGACCTCGATGAGCGCTTCCTCCTGAGCCGGGTAGAGCTCGGTCCCCCGGTCGGAGGCCCAGGTCGCGAAGGACTCGAAGAGCGTGTCGGGGTCGGGGTCGTTCGGCAGCAGGTCGTTGAGTCTCATGGTGGTGTGGATCGTGCCTCGTCTCGGAGGGCGTCGGGAACCGGGGTGCTGGTCGGCGTCCGACGCGATGGCTTGTGGTGCGGGTGGTGGTGGGCAGGGTGGACGGCCGGTCGATTGGTTTCATCCAACACTGAAGGAATCGAGCACACTGAGCCAGCGGGTCGCGGTTGCCGGAGCGGCGATCGCTCGGCCACCTCAGCTCGCGTGGACGGCCACCGCCGCTCCGGTCGCGACTGCCACCTGGATGTCCGCCAGCACCCGCCGCAGCGCCGGGGCGGCCTCGCCACTGCGCTCGGTCAGGGCCGCCAGCCGGTGCTTGTGCTGGCGCTTGTCCCGCCGGGGTACCACCGAGGTCACGGAGCCGGCCGCCAGCAACGACACCATGGCCGCGTCGAGGGCGTCCACCCGCTCCACTGGCTCGGCCCCTCGCAGCACCCGACCGACACGCTCGCGCAACGACGTCACGGTTTCGGCGTTCCCCACGACCACGCGCTCGACCGGGAAGACGCCCAGCGCGAGAGCGCGACCTCGACGCAGGTAACCGTTCTCCTCCAACGCCCCCGCGACCTCGTCGACCGCGGCGCGGGGGCGGCGGCGCACCCACGTCTTCCAGGCACGCGGCCGCTCCTGGGCGATCTCCCGCAGGAAGCCGTCCAGGAACGGGTCACCGGTGCGCTGGGCACGCAGGCACGAGACGCGCCCCCGGGAGTCGACGAGGCGGCCCGCCAACAGGAGCTCGGTCAGGGCACCGGCCCGCAACAGGTACCCCACCACCTGCCTGCTGTCCAACCGGTTCGACCGGGTGTCGCAGCACGCCAACAACAGGCGCCCGGGAAGCGTCTCCGGCAGTGGCGGTGTGGGCGGCACTCTCGTCTCCCGTCCTCGTGCTCCGCGCCTGAGGTGTGTCGACGGCGCACCCTCGTTCGATAGCGCACCATTCAACCAGCATCCGCGCGGGAACGGGACCGCTCACCCGCCACCGTCACCGGTTCGCACCAGGTCTCCGGACATCTCAGGCCATCCGACCACTGCTCCCCGCGTCGATGAGCCCGCGCATCTCCTCCGGCAGGGAGTCGCGCACGCGGTGCAGCGTCTCCCCCTGTGTGGCCTCACCGAGGACCTCCAACACCACCCGCGCGTCGTAGACCGCCTTTGGCGGGTCCACGCCGGCGCGGTTGGCGACCCGGCGGGTGAACTCGTCCAGGTCGAACCGCTCGCCCGACCCGGCGCCCCCCATGGTGATGGTCCGACGAAGGCTCACCGCGATCTCCCTGGGCAGCTGAGCCGCCAGGTGCTCGGCCTGCGGTTCGGGGATCCGCTCCCCCAGGGTCTCCAGGGTCGCGCGTGTGACGCCTTCGGCCTGCCCCCGACTGGACAGGCGCGCCCGGTGTTGAACGGCGCCGATGAACTCGTCGTGTCGCATCCGCCCCACCTCCTGCCTGGCTGTCGCCGTTCCGACAGTGGGGGGTTACCCGACCCGACGGGGCGTTACGCCGGATCCGCTCCGACGGGAGCACGACGAGGTGGACCGCGTGGCGTGATCGTTGCCCACCACGGGAGGCAGCGGTACTTGACACGAAGCGCCCTCTGCTAAGATTCAACACCCTGCACAGCAGAAAGTGGAGCGTTGAGGGCAACGCCCTGACAAACTAGCAAGGGACGGAGACCGTTGTCAAGCACCTCGCGTCACGCGGACACCGACGGCCGGGGAGCCGAGCTCCGCGCGGAACAGGACTACGTGTCCATGCTCTACGGGCGACTCGACGCGCTCCGCTACGAGGCCTCCGACAAACACGCCACGGTCCTGCGGGAGAACGACCCGGAGAACCCCCAGGAACGCTGGGAACGCGACGTGTCGGCGGGGATGTACGCGGAGCGGCTGTCCCGGTTCCGGGAGGTCGAGGACGGGTTGTGCTTCGGGCGGCTGGACCTGGACACCGGAGAGCGCAACTACATCGGCCGGCTGGGCCTGTTCGACGAGGGCAACGAGTACGCGCCGCTCCTGATGGACTGGCGCGCCCCTGCCGCTCGCCCCTTCTACACGGCCACCGCCGCCTCCCCTGAGGGCGTGCTGATGCGCCGCCACATCCGCACCGTCGCCCGGACGGTGAAGGCGGTCGACGACGAGGTCCTCGACGTCACAGCCGCCCGGGGCGACCGGCCCTCCTCCTCGCTCACCGCCGAGGCCACGCTCTTCGCCGCGCTGGACGAGAGCCGCACCGGTCGGATGAAGGACATCGTCGCGACCATCCAGCAGGAGCAGGACCGCATCATCCGCTCCTCGCGCAACGGTGTGTTGGTCGTGCAGGGCGGACCGGGGACGGGCAAGACCGCCGTCGCCCTGCACCGGACCGCCTACCTGCTCTACACCTACCGCGACCAGCTCGCCAAGCGCGGCACCCTCGTCGTCGGGCCCAACCCCACCTTCCTGCGCTACATCGAGCAGGTGTTGCCCTCGCTCGGGGAGACCGGCGTCCTGCTGTCCACCGTCGCCAAGCTCTACCCGGGCGTCAGCGCGACGCGACGCGAGTCCGTCGCGGCCGCGGAGATCAAGGGTCGGGCGGAGATGGCCAAGGTGGTCGCCAAGGCGATCAAGGACCGTCAGCTCGTACCCCGACAGCCCGTCGAGCTGACCGTGGAGATGGAGCCGGTGGTCCTGGACAAGGCGATCGTCACGCAGGCCAGGACCCGTGCGCGCCGGTCCCGGCGCCCGCACAACGAGGCCAAGGAGATCTTCGTCCGCGAGGTCATCGCCGCGCTCGCCCGGCAGATGGCCGACCGGCTCGGCAGCCACCTGCTCGAACGGGGCGACCTCACCGACATCAGGTCCGAGCTGGAGGAGGACACCGAGCTGCGGAAGACGCTGGACGAGCTCTGGCCCAACCTCACCCCCCAGCGGCTCCTCTCCGACCTGTTCTCCTCGCCCGAGCGGTTGCGGCGCGCCGCTCCGAAGCTGAGCGACGAGGAGCGAGCCCTGCTGCTGCGGCCCAAGGCGGGCGGCTGGACGCCGGCGGACGTCCCCCTGCTCGACGAAGCGGCCGAACTCCTCGGCAAGGACGACAGAGCCGCCAGGAAACGCGAGGCGCACCAGCGCCGGCGGGAGCTCGCCTACGCACAGGGTGTCCTGGAGATCCTGGAGCTGGAGGAGGAGCTGGACCCCGAGCTGCTGCGCGCCACCGACATCGTCGACGCCCGCCTGTTGGCCGACCGCCACGAGGAACGGCGGTTCGAGACCACCGCGGAACGCGCGGCCGCCGACCGGACCTGGACCTACGGGCACATCGTGGTCGACGAGGCGCAGGAGCTCTCCGACATGGCCTGGCGGATGCTGATGCGCCGCTGCCCGAGCAAGTCCATGACACTGGTCGGCGACGTCGCCCAGACAGGTGACCCAGCGGGCACGAGTTCATGGGGAGCGGTGCTCGAACCCTACGTCAACGACCGGTGGCGACTGGAACAGCTCACCGTGAACTACCGGACGCCAGCGGAGATCATGACCGTCGCCGCGGGGGTCCTCGCGGAGATCGACCCGACGCTCGCGGCACCCAGCTCCGTCCGGGAGACCGGCACGCACCCCTGGAGCGTCCGGGTGCCGGGCGCCGAGCTGGCCGAGCGGGCGGCGGCGCTGACGGCGGCCCAGGTGGAGGAGGTCGGCGACGGTCTGGTCGCGGTCCTGGTCCCCTCCGCGCTGCTGGAGGAGGTGGGCGACGCCGTCCGCGCGCTGGTGCCGGACGCGGCCACCGGAGGCGGGGGCCCGGAGGCGCTGACGAGCAGGGTGACGGTCCTGACGGTGGGAGAGGCGAAGGGCCTGGAGTTCGACGCCGTGCTGGTCGTGGAGCCGGCCGAGATCGTCGCGGGGTCCAGCCGGGGCCCGAACGACCTGTACGTCGCGCTCACCAGGGCCACCCAGCAGCTCGGGGTGGTGCACAGCGCCGATCTCCCCCCCAGCCTGGGCGGGCTGCGCCCCCGGGACTAGAGGCGAGGAGCCCCCGGCACCGTCGGGGGCTCCTCGCGTGGTGGCGGGGGTGAGCCAGTTCCGAGCGGTACGTTTATTTCGATGTGAACTGAAGCGACGAACGGAGTAGAATTCCCCTCGGCGGTCCTCCCCCCTCGGAGCCGGCGCCGCTGGGCCGACACCGGGCGGCGTCAGAACTCGAGCACCACCTGCACGGTCGGAACCCGCCGGTCCGCCACTGCGGACAGCGCCTCCACCCCGTGGGCGAACGGCACGACGTGGGTGATCGCGTGTTCCCGCACGGCCCGGCCGTGCGCGCGCAGCAGCCGCAGCGTCTCCTCCGCCAGTCGCGAACGGTCCCAGACCGCGCCGGTCCCCGCGGGCAGCCTGCCAGCGCGGACGCTGCGGAGGACCAAGCCGTGGTGGTGGAACTCGTGGCTGAGGTCCACGTCGGTCAGGCCGGCGTGGTAGGTGGCGAGGTCGACGACCGTTCCCTGCGGCCTGACCGCGCGGAAGGCGGTGGCCAGGCTCTCCCCGGTGCCCCGGCACTGGAAGGCGAGGTCGGCGCCCCGCTCGACGGTGCCGTGGCGCCAGGCCTTCTTGCAGTACTCCCAGGCGGGCAACTCCGTCTCGTCGACGGTGGGCAGGCCCAGCCCCCGGGCCGCCGCCAACCGCGTCGGATCCCGGTCGGCGACGACGACGGCCGCGCCGTGGTGGGCCGCGAAGAGCGCGGTCAGCAGGCCGACCATGCCCGCCCCTGTCACCAGCACCCTGCGGTCCCGGACCCCGTCGCCCAGGCGAGCCGCCGGCGCCGGTGCCGCGTGCAGCAGCGCGTTCGCGCACAGCGGTCCCAGTTTCGCCAGGTAGATCCCCAGCACCGGGTCCAGGTCCGGCGGCACCGGCATCGAGAAGTAGTCCCGTCGGGAGCGTTGTCCGGTGCGGTGCCCGTAGGACATGGCCAGCACCTCGCCCTGGCGTACGACGTGCGACCGGGATTCGACGACCTCGGCCACCTCCATGAATCCCAGGCGGCTCACCGGGTAGCCCGCGGCGGGCTGCCCGGGGACGAACACACCGTGTTCCCGGTGCCAGCCGTGGGTGAGGTAGGGATGGGTTCCGTCGACGAACGACGCCTCCGCGCCCGCGGAGAGGCCGCTGAACAGGGTGCGCACCCAGAACTCCTCCGGCCCCAGCGCCTCCTCGACGGAGTCGAAGAAGTCCGGCACTCCCGGTGCCCGCACCCCCAGGGACCGCACCGGCCAGGACTCAGTGGGCATGAGCGTGCCACCTGAGGTCGGCCGCACCCCCGGTCCGCGTCGCCTCCGCCACCGCGACGGCGACCCGGTGGCTGCGCAGGGCCTCGCCGTAGGGGGCGCGCACGCGGTTCTCCTCGCCCCCGACCGCGCGGACGAAGTCGCGGTCGGCGCGCAGCACGGCGTCGGCCTGGGCGTCGTGGACCTCGCACCGCCCACCGTGGTCGACGACGAGCTGGGTGCTGCGCAGGTCGAGCGCGAGCCCTTCCGAGACGACGCGCAGCCCCGGGCTCGGGTTGCTGGACAGCGCGGTGGTGGCGGCGAAGCTTCCCGCCGCTCCCCCAGCGAACCGCAGGGACACCGCCGAGGTGTCCGGGGTGTCGGGTTCCGGAGGGCACGTGGTCGGACGGCCGACGGCCCAGGCCTGGGCGATCTCACCGACCAGGAACCGGCAGAGGTCGACCAGGTGGTTGGCCTGTTCGACGAGTTGACCGCCAGAACGGCGCTGGTCCTCCCACGACACCTCCTGGGTCCGTGTCCCCCAGCTACCGATGACCATCCGGGCCGGGTTGTCGGCGAGGATCTCGGCAGCACGTTCGACGGTGTCGAGGTATCGCCAGCGGCATCCGGTCGCGGTGACGACGCCGCGCGCGTCCACTTCGGAGGCGATGCGGTCGGCGACGCTCAGGTCCACGTCGAGCGGACGCTCCACGAAGAGCGCGAGGGACCGTTCCAGGACGGCGAGTTCGGGGCCACCGTGCTCGTGGGCGGGAACGCAGAGGTAGACGGCGTCCAGGCTCGGGTCGTCGACCAGTGCCCGGTAGTCCACGTAGGCCCGCGCGTCGCAGCGTCGGGCGAGGTCGGCCGCGCGGGCGACATCGGTGTCGGCCACGGCGACCACCCGGGCCTCGTCGAGCTCGAGCAGGTTGAGCGCGTGCCGGGTGCCGAGGTGCCCTGCTCCGATGATGCCCACCGAGACGGTCATGGCTTCCTCCTCACGCGCGGCGCCCGGTGGCCGCGCTCCGGGCTGGTGGTCGTGGTGTGCCACCGGGTGGCCGGCGGGCCCGGCGGCGCGGACCGGCTCCACGGCGGACGCCGGCCAGGAGGGGGTGGGGCCCCCGGTCGCGCGGGCCGCCGGCGTCCCCGGACCCGGGCGCGTCGCGGGATGCGCGTCGGGTCGACGGGGCCGCCGCAGGGCGCGGGCCGAGTAGCAGCTCTCACCGCGGCTCCATCCGTCACGGGTCCCGCCCCGGCCGTGGGTGCGCGCCATCGACGGTGGGGCCAGTCAACCCAGCGTCACCTTGGCTGGTCAAGGCCCGGCGGTGTGGTAGCTGTGCGTGACCAGTCGTCGGGTCCGTTCGTCCCCGGGGGTCGTGCTCCGGATGGCCGGCGGTCGGGCATCCGAACGGTGGTTCCCCGGTCGGCCCCTCGGCCGCGCCCTTCCCCACCGCGTCGACGCTGCCCGCCGTCCCATCGCCCACCGTGGCGGCGGGCGCCG
>NZ_AGVX02000346.1 GCF_000239155.1 Actinoalloteichus spitiensis RMV-1378 | reverse complement strand
CGAGGCGGTCCCCTCGGTCGACCCCGACCAGCCCGCCCCCCACGGCGCCACCCCCGAGGTCCCGGACCCACCCGGTGCGCCCGAGGAGAACCTGCCCCCGGCGGCAACCGCCACGCCGATGCCCCGCTCCGGGGCCGGGACACCCGGAACCGCCCGGACCGGCGGCACGTCCTACCGCGACGTGGGCCTTCATTCGCTCGACACGGCCGCGCGCGCGGCGACCACCGGGGACAGCACCGACCACGAGCGCGTCCTGCGTGAACGACAGGACCTGATCAGGCTCTGCCTGTACGCCCTGGACCGGGCGCGCAGCGCGGGCGTCGCCGAGCGCATCGAGGAGGGCCTGGCGGCAGTCGGGGTCACCTCGCTGCGCCCGGACGGGGACCGGTTCGACCCGGCCCGCCACGAGGCCGGCGGCGTCACCGACACCGAGGACCCGGCGTTGGCCGGTACGGTCGCCGAGACGGAGGTGGTGGGTTTCGCCGACCGAGGTCGCACGCTGCGGGTGCCCGTCGTCACCGTGTACACGCGGAAGGAGCCGGGATGACCGGCGACCGGCCGCGCTCCGGCTCCGGCGCCGCCCTGCCCAAACTGGTCAGGCAGACGCGGGAACGACTGGTGGAGCTGCTGCGTTCGGCCGACGCCGACGCCGCCGAGTGGGTCGAACGGGTGCGCGCGGCCAAACCGCCCCGCCCCACCGTCGTGGTCGTCGGGGAGACCAACCGGGGCAAGAGTTCCCTGGTGAACGCGCTGCTCGACCAGCACGGCCTGTCCCCGGTCGACGCCGACGTCGCCACGGCCACCTACCTCCGGTTCACCACGGGCTCCTCGTGGGCGGCCTCGGCGCGCTACGGCGACGACGCCCCGGTGGACATCCCGCTGAACGAGTTGCGGAACTGGGTGTGCGTCGGTGGCACGCCCCCGCCCGGAGCCCTGCCGCCCCGTGACATCGCGGTCCACGGGCCGGCGACCCTGCTCACCGACCTCGACCTGGTCGACACACCCGGCGTGGGGGGGCTGGACGCGATCCACGGCGATCGGGCGGCGGACGCGGCGGCCACCGCGACGGCCCTGCTGTTCGTGGTGGACGCCTCCAGCCCGCTGACCCACGGCGAGCTGTCCTTCCTCCGCTCCGTCTCCGACCGGGTGGAGACCGTGGTGTTCGCCCTGACCAAAACGGACCAGTACCGGGGCTGGCGGGAGGTGCTCGCCGCCGACCGGGCCCTGCTCGCCGAGCACGCGCCGCGCTTCGCGGACGCCGACTTCCACCCGGTGTCCGCCCGGCTCGCGCAGCTCGCCGCCTCCGCCCCCCGGGCCGAGACCGCCGACATGCTGCGGACGCGGTCGGGTATCGCCGAACTCGCCACCACGCTCGTCACCACCGTGGCCGGACGCACCAACATGCTCGGCGAGGCGAACACCATGCGGGCGCTCGCCAGTTCCCTCGCGGCCCTCACCGCCCGCCTCGAAGCCGAGGAACGGGCCCTGACCACCGGCGAGGAGGAGGCCCGGTCCCTCCGGGAACGCCGGGACGAGTTGTCGGCGGAACGGCGTTCGGCCAGCAGGGGCTGGCAGCTGCGGCTGCGGGGCGAACTGAACCGGGCGCGGGTCGAGTGCGGTCACGAGGTCGCCCGCCAGGTCCGCGACGTCCAGTACTGGTTCCGCCGCCAGATCGACGGCGCGGACCGGGCACAGCTGGCGTCGCTGCCCGGGCACGTGGACGCCGCGCTGCGACTCCTCTCGGCGCGCACCAGCGCGATGCTCGACCACCGGCTGGCCAGGGTGGCGGAACTGGCGCTCGCCGAGCTGTTCTCGCCCGCCGAACTCGCGGTGATCCGCGACCAGGTGGCCCGGTCCGCCCGGCCCTTCGTCGTGATGCGCCCGGCGGAGCGGCGCCAGCAGACGGCGGAGGACCGCCTCCTGGTGTTCATGGGCGGGTCGATGGGCATCTCGGCGGGACTCGGTGCGAGCAAGCTGGCGATGCTGCCCTTCGGAGCGGCGGCCGGTCTGGCGGCCCTGCCGCTCGTCGTTCCCGTGGTGGCGCTGGGCCTCGGCGCGGGTTGGTGGATCGGCCGGGTCCGCCGCCACGGCGCCGACAAGCAGCACATGCGGCAGTGGCTGTCCGACGCCCTCGCCGACGCCCGGTCCACCCTGGACCAGGTGGTGTCCGAGCAGCTCATCGAGGCGGAGATCCAGCTCTCGACCGCGCTCGACGAGGTACTCGGCCGCCGCATCAACGGCATCGAGGAGGAACTCCGGGAGGTCGACAAGGCGCTGCGGATGGGTTCGGCCGAGCGCGCCAGGGAGACGCAACGGGTGAGCCGGACGCTGGCGGAGGTGCGATCCGGGGCTGAACAGGTCGAACAGCTGCTCGCCAGGATGCGTGAGCTCGGACCTGGTCGCGGTGGCCCCGGCCAGCCGAGCGGCACGACCACCAGCCACGGCGCCTCCTCGGGCTGACCGCCTCGCGCCCCGGGCGGTCCTGCCGACCGGGCACCGGAGCCGGACGGCCTCCTCGGGCCGCTCGGGCGCCGACCTCCCCCGTCCACCAGGCCGGGCCACCGGGCCGGGGGGAACCAGGACTGCCTACCGTGAGTCCAAGGTGACGTCCGACCGGACCGTTCGGGGCCCACCGCCGCCGACGGCCGGTCGAGATCCGAAACGACCCGGTGAGGGGGATGCGGTGTACATCGAGGGTGAGGCCGGTGGCACCACCGGCGACAGCACGGACCTGCGGGTGGTCGTCGACGGCCAGGAGTACACCGGGGAGACCAACCACGACTTCTCCGGAAGCGGAACGCGGGACAGCGTGCTGTTGGAGACCGACGACGGGTACCTGGTGTTCACCGACTCGGACGGCGACGGTGAGGCGGACCTGCTGGTCGAGTACGACGAACACGGCAACGTCACCGGCACCGCCGGCTACGACCAGGCGACCGGTGGTTGGGTGGCGTCCGACCCCGAGGAAACCCTCGACGGGAACACCCGCCTCGACATCGGGGAGCTGCCCCCCGGAGAACCCTTCGACGACGCCAGCTACTCGGGCGACTCGATCCTCGTGCACACACCGGGCGGCCCGATGGACGTCGGCGCACCCACGGAGGACATGAACGGTGACGGGGTCGCCGACACCTCCGTCGTGGTCACCGAGGATGACGTCGTGCTCGTCGTCAGCGACGTCGACGGCGACGGCGACGCCGACCTGATCGCCGAGTTCCACGCGGACGGCACGGTGGTCCTCGCCGAGCACACCGGCGACGGGGAATGGATCATCGTCGAGCAGGGCGGGCTGGACACCCAGGGCCAGTACGTCCCCGACGCCGACTTCCACGGTGCGATGCCCGGCGACACCGACGCGGCCTGGGGCGACGATGAGGGGACCGACGGCCGCGCGCGGTACGACGTGACCGCGTCCGTGGGCGGGGCCGCCCTTCCGTTGGGTGGAGACCCAGCCCCGAACGCGGAGGCCACCAGCGGGGAGTCGTCCGAGGTCGCCCAGGCGCGGTGGGGCTGACCGAACCGGGGCGTTCCGCCACCCTCCCGCCGCGGCTCCCCACCGGGCGGGACGAACGACTCCGAGCAGACACGTTCGCGGGAGCGGTCAGGCCCCGGGAACGGTGGTGGGACGGCTCGGAGCACGCGGTCCAGCGCTGACCCACCGCACCCCCAGCCACGGCGCCAGGCCGGGCAGGACAGCACTGCTACCACCTGGCCGTCCCCGAACCGCGCCGAGCCGTAGCCCACCAGCTCGACCGCCCTCGGACCACCGCACCGAACCTGCTCCGGGCCGGAGCGGACCCCCGCCCCGGTTCGCCGGGCCCCCGGACCAGGCCGAAGCCCCGGCCGCGCGCCGTGCTCACCCTCCCCCTCCGGCCACCCCGGCGACTGCCGGGCGTGAGCCGGCCGCCCTCCGGGTGAGCGGCGGCGGGAACCCCGCCCGGTCCGGTGGGCGGCCCGATCGGAACAGTGACGGGTCCGCGACCGGCGGAAAGGGAACGGGGTCAACCGGCGGACTTCCTCCCAATTCAGGCGGAGGTTCGCACGACTGGCCGTGCACCCGGTCGAACTCCCTTTCCGGAAACCATTCGGATCCGGGTCCGGACAAAAACCCGTTCCGGGTGACACCCCTCGTGCGCCGGGTGGAACGGAATTGCCACCGGGAATTCCGCCCCGCCGGGGGGCCGGGGCCACACCCGCACGGCGAGACGTATCCCGCCGGAGGGACGAAGCCCACCTGAGCTGAAGGCGCTCGACTTCCCCCACCGGAACTGGTCAACCGGTTGTGCGGATTACGTGTTCACCCGGCGCCCGAGGGGTCGAATACCCCCAAACGGGGGAAGCCCGGGGAACGGCACCCGCGCCCGAGGTCGGCGAGCGCACCGCGCCCGCCGACCCGAACCGCCGCGAATTCCTTGCCGGCAAACGAGAACCGAGCCGAGCAATCGTGTGCTGAATCGATACCCTTATCGGTCCTGTGAGAGAGCTGACAACTTTCCGTTGAGTACCGGGGGCCTACTGCCGCTAACCTTCGGGAACCCCCAATTCGTGGTCCGCCCGCCGCCATCGGGCGGCGCGAAGCATTTCCGCGTTCTGGGGGGTCTTCGTGTTCCACCGAGCCGTGGACAGCGCACAGCCACCGCCGGCAGCACCTGGCAGTCAGGAGACGTGAGAACCATGACCGCACTCGCCGTACCCGGTCTCGACCAGCCGCCCACCACCCACGAAGGTCTCCTCGCCTGGGTTCGCGAGGTCGCGGACCTGACCACCCCGGACACGGTCGTCTGGTGTGACGGGTCCGAGGCGGAATGGACGCGGCTCACCGATGCCCTGGTCGCGGCGGGCACCTTCGTGCCCCTCCAGGCCAAGCCCAACTCGTTCTGGTGCGCCTCGGACCCCAGCGACGTGGCCCGGGTCGAGGAACGCACGTTCATCTGTTCCCGGGACGAGGCCGACGCCGGAGCCACCAACAACTGGATGCCGCCGGCGGAGATGAAACGGACGATGACGGAGCTGTACCGGGGGTGCATGCGCGGCAGGACGATGTACGTCATCCCGTTCTGCATGGGGCCGCTGGACGCCGAACGACCCATGTTCGGCGTCGAGATCACCGACTCCGAGTACGTCGTGGTGTCGATGCACATCATGACCCGGATGGGGGCCGAGGTGCTGTCCCGCCTCGGGAACGACGGTGAGTTCGTCCCGTGCCTGCACTCGGTGGGCAGGCCGCTCGCCGACGGTGAGGCGGACGTCCCCTGGCCGTGCAACGACACCAAGTACATCTCGCACTTCCCCGAGGAGCGCACCATCTGGAGTTTCGGCTCCGGCTACGGGGGCAACGCGTTGCTGGGCAAGAAGTGCTACTCGTTGCGGATCGCCTCGGCGATGGCCCGCGACGAGGGGTGGCTGGCCGAGCACATGCTCATCCTCAAGCTGATCTCCCCCACCGACGAGGTGCGCTACGTCGCGGCTGCCTTCCCGTCAGCGTGCGGCAAGACCAACCTCGCCATGCTGGAGCCCACGATTCCCGGCTGGCGGGTCGAGACCCTCGGCGACGACATCGCGTGGATGCGGTTCGGCGAGGACGGCAGGCTCTACGCGGTCAACCCGGAGGCCGGGTTCTTCGGCGTCGCCCCGGGCACGAACTGGAAGACCAACCCCAACGCGATGCGCACGTTGGAGCGCGGCAACTCCATCTTCACCAACGTCGCGCTGACCGAGGACGGTGACGTCTGGTGGGAGGGGATGGACGGTGCTCCCGGCCGCCTCACCTCCTGGCGCCACCAGGACTGGACGCCGGAGAGCGGGGAGCGGGGCGAGCCCTCCTCCCACCCGAACTCGCGGTACTGCACGCCGATGAGCCAGTGCCCCGTCCTGGCACCCGAGTGGGACGACCCCCGGGGGGTGCCCATCTCCGCGATCCTGTTCGGCGGGCGACGCGCCACGACGATCCCGCTGGTCACCGAGGCCCGCGACTGGCAGCACGGCGTCTTCATGGGGGCCACCCTCTCCAGCGAGAAGACGGCCGCGGCCACCGGGCAGGTGGGGCAGGTCCGGCGGGACCCGATGGCGATGCTGCCCTTCATCGGCTACAACGCCGGCGACTACTTCCAGCACTGGATCAACCTCGGCAAGGAGGCCGACGCCTCCCGGCTCCCCAGGATCTTCTACGTCAACTGGTTCCGCCGTGGCGAGGACGGCCGCTTCCTGTGGCCCGGGTTCGGCGAGAACTCCCGCGTGCTGAAGTGGATCGTGGACCGCCTCGACGGGGTCGCGGCGGCCGTCGACACCCCGATCGGACGGGTGCCGACCGCCGCCGAACTCGACCTGTCCGGAATGGCGGGTGGCCGGGAGGACGTCGAGGCCGCGCTGCGCGTCGACCGGGAGGAGTGGCGGGCCGAGCTGCCCCTCATCGAGGAGTGGTTCGACACGATCGGCGACGCCCTGCCCGGCACGCTGCGGGACGAGCTGGCCGCGCTGCGGGAACGGCTGGGCTGACCGCGCTGCGGCGACGGCGGGCGCGTCCGACACTGAGGACGGCGGGCCGAGGCCGACGACCAGCGGGGAGGTGTGATGAGCTTCGTCATCTGGCTGCTCCAGATCGTGCTGGCGGCCACCTTCGTCCCCTCGGGGATCTCGAAGCTGCTGCTCACCCCGACCCAGCTGGTCGAACGCGGCCTCGGCTACGCCGAGGACTACTCCTACCGGTCACTCAAGACGATCGGCGTCCTTGAGGTCCTCGCCGGGGCCGCGCTCGTGCTCCCCACCCTGTTCGGAGTCCTCCCGACACTGGTCCCGCTCGCCGCGCTGGGACTCGCGGCGTTGATGGTCGGAGCCGGGATCACCCACCACCGCCGGGGGGAGCGCCGCGTCATCGTGGTCAACGCGGTCCTGTTCGTCCTGGCCCTCATCGTCGCGGTGGCCCGTTTCGGCCCCTACTCCCTGGGGTGAACTGGTTTCACGTGAAACCGCGCGCAGCGAGTTCGCACGGCACCGGCCCAGCCGATCCACCGCGCCGCGCTCCCCGGTGCACAGCACCAGGACCTCCCGCGCTCCTCACGTACGGGGCGCCCGGCCCTGGCCCCGGTCGACCACCGCTGCCGGAGGAGTTCCCGGCACCCGTCGGAAGGGGCCGGCACGGTGCCGTGCCCGCCCCGGGGCCGACCACGGGGTGTCCGGTCGACCAGCACCGGTCCGGTGACGGCTCAGACGGGCAGCGGCCGATCCCCGATCCCCAGCAGGGTGCCGGTCACCGGCTGCTCGGTCTCCACGTAGCAGACGGCCGAGTTGTGACCGGCCTGCCAGCCCTGTTCGGTGGGGATGCGACGAACCGTGCGCACGTCCGCCCGCTCGCTGACACCGAGGTAGTTCTCCACGGCGACCGCGCAGTGCGGCCCGGCCACCTCGTCGATGTCCGCCGAGTCGGGCAGCTGGTCCAACGGTGAGCCGAGCGGGACCGTGCCTGGTACCGCCTCACCCCGGTGCGGCTGGTCGCACGGGACGATCCGGATGGACTCCTCGCTGGGCGGGCCCTCGGTGCAGATCTGGAACTCGTAGAACGGTTCGCCGACGAGCGCTCCCCGCAGCGACCCGGTCCGCTCCACCGGGTCGGCGCCGTCCAACTCGGTGACACCGCAGACCAACCAGCGTTCACCGCGTGCCCACCCGGTCTTCGAGGGCCAGACCGTCCACGGAGCCAGCCTGGTGGCGTCCATGTCCGTGCTGCCCAGGTACTCGGCGGCTGGCTCGGCGCACTGGGTGAGGGACAGGCTCAGCAGCTGCTGGTCGTCGGGGCGCTGCCGTGGCAAGTCGTCCGGGATTTCCAGGACCTGCGCCACCTCCAGGGTGTGGGGCCGCGAGCAGCCGACGGAGTCGAAACTGCTCTGATCGACGACCACGCAGGCCCCGGGTTCGGGCAGGTCCTCACCGCCTCGGACGTCCGGTGGCAGGACGGCGGGCTCGGTGGCACCGTCGGCGACCTCGGACCCGCCGGTCGCCTCCGCCGTCGGGCGGGTCTCCCCCGCCGCGTCGGGGGGCGCCGACTCCGGACCGCTACAGGAGGAGAACGCCACGCCCAGAACCGGGAGCAGCCACAACCGTCGCAGCACCGAGTGCCCAGCCACGCACATCACCCATTCCCTGTCCGTTGACCGAACGTTATCGTCCGCCCCCCGGCACGTCTCCCGACGGGCACCCCGTGCGGCGGAGCGCGAGGAACGGCACAGGGCAGCGAGGACACGCCACCATGAGGGGGACGCGCTCCACGCCCCGCCCGGGACGGGATCTCCGCATCCTGGCAGGCGACTCGGCCGCTGACCACACCCCCGACGAGCATTCGGCCACCGAGCAGCGCACGCACTCCGCCGACCGGACGGCAGCGCACCCGCCGCGGTGACGGGGTCAGCAGTGGCGGAGGACGGCCGCGCGTGGTCCCGCCGCGCCCGGCTCGTTCCACCAGGTGGTCGGGGCGGGCCACGACGGGACCCGACGCCGGTTCAGGAGGACCGCAGCACCAACTCCTGGGCGGGGGACCGCAACATCGAGGCGCCCTCCTCCAACAACGCCGCCAGCCGGTCCGCCGCCTCCCCACCGAAGCGCACTCGCCAGTCGGGGACGCGGTCGCCGTCCAGCCACAGGACGACTCCGGACACGGCGGCCGCCAGGTACAGCCGGGCGACGACCGCGTACGGGTGCAGCACCGTCACCGCGGCCTGCACCCTGTCCCGGATCGCCGAGGCGGCCTGCTCGGCCTGACCGCGTTCGAAACCGATGGTGCCGAGCATGGTCGAGGCCAGGCGCAACACGACGAGCTGCCTCTTCGGGCCGATCTCGACCATGCTGGTCACCGGGCCGGTTTCCTCGTCATGGCCCTTGAGGTGGTGGAACCAGTTGAATCTCGAGGAGTCCGAGGTAGGCACCAGATCGTTGGCCACGACGGGCATGTGCTGGGTCATGATGCCTCCCGGAGGTGCGGACGGATCGGGATCGCGGGAGCCGGTGGGAGCAGGAGCACTGCCGGAACTCCCGCCCGGGAATCCGTCTCACTCGACCACACCGCTCGACGCGAAACCCCACATCACGGTCAGTATCGTCCGGTCCCGGAGGCGACTTCAGGGATTCCACTCGGCGGTGCGAGATGATCACGCGTTGGCAGGCCGAGATGGCGGTGGGTAGCGACTTCCCCTGTCACCTCCGCACCGGTCGGCCGTGTGGGAACCTGCTCGGGGCGAAGCGCCCGTCCCAGAACCGGCGGCACCCGAGATCGCGCGTCTGGCGGACGTCCGCACGGCGCCGCGCGTCCCGCTGGGGCCGAGGAGGAGGTGCGCCTGACGGTCCCCGTGATGGGGCGGACCGTCAGGTCGGGGCCCGGCCCCTCCGCCCGGCCTCACGCGGAGGTGGCCACCGGCTGGTCGAGCCGGTGGCCACGCACC
>NZ_AGVX02000347.1 GCF_000239155.1 Actinoalloteichus spitiensis RMV-1378 | reverse complement strand
CCCGCCCCCGGCCCCGGCCGCCAATGCCGGGGGCGTCGGGCGGGAACGGGTCGCCGCACCGGGCTACAGCAGGGAACCGAGCGGTCCCAGGTCCAGGTTCAGGTCGGAGGCGCGCAGGCCGTAACGCTCGCGCAGCTCGGTCATCCGGTCCTCCAGCAGCATGAGGGTGAGCCCCATCCGTTCCTCCTGCTCCTCGGTCAGGTCACCCTGGTCGACCCGGCGCAGCGCCTGCCGTTCCACGAGCTGCCGCAGGAGCTCGACGATGGTCAGCACCAGCTTCATCAGGTCGCGTTCCACCGTGTCGGGGTGGGCGTCGATGCGGTTGGGGAGTTCCCGGGCCGCCTCGGTGAGCGCGGCCGTGACCCCGGCGCCCACCTCGTCGACCTCGTGGTTCCCGCCCACCGCCGTGCTCGCGGTCCCCACGCCGGACCCGGTGCCTCCGATCCTGATCGTCGAGGACCCGCCCCCGGTCGTCGGGCCGCCATCCGTGTCCGCCACACCGCCTCCTTCCGATCGTCCACACCTCTGGTGGTGCCCGGCCCCGCACCGCCCCTGCCCGCCGGTCCCCTGCACACCGCCCGGTGCCGACGCCCCTCACCGCTCCCACGGGGAGGGCACGTCCGGTCGCACCGAGGTGATCAGCGCCCGCAGCGAGATGTGCACGAGGTCCACGTCCGCGATCGCCAGCGTCAGGTCCCCGGTGAGCACCACCCCGCCGGCGAGCAGCCGGTCCAGCAGGTCCACCAGCGAGACGTCCCGGTCGGCCAGCGGGAGGTCGCCGTCCTCGTCGCCGGGCACGAGTTCGGTCGCCATCCCGCTCACCGGTCCACGGTGGACGCGGAGCCGTGGGCGGTCCGCTCGTCCAGGCAGTCGGGCACGAACGAGTAGGGCACCCAGGGGCCGGTCAGCTCCACCCGCACCCCGGGTTCGGCCCGCGACCACCGCTCCACCTCCGCGGCGAAGGCCCGCGTGTTCTCCTCGGACACCAGGAACGCCGCGTTGAGCACGTTCCCGCCCCGGGCGCCGGACAGCTGGTTGTCCTGCGCGCGGTGCCTCCGCCGGGCCTCCGCCAGCTGGTCGAGGCGGTCGACCAGCTGGGTGGAGAGGTCCGACGCGCGTTCCCAGGCCCGTTCCCGCGCCTCGCGCCGCTGGATCCGGCGGCGCAGGTAGGCGCGGCCGGCGCCCCCACCGCCCGGGGTGGTGGGGCGGGAGGGCGCTGGTGCCGCCCGGTCACCCTCGTCCGCCGGGGCCGGGGTGTCGTCGGTGAAGACCTTGACGCCCCATTCGGCCCGACCGGCGAACCGGTCGAGGGCGGAGAGGAACTCCCGCGCCCGACCTCGCACCATCTGGCGGACCCGTTCGTCGTCGTCGTAGATGGTGGCCAGCCGCAACGGCAGCACCGGTCGGTGGGCCGCCATGTCGGACACGACCGTGTGGTGTCCCCTGGCGACCGCTTCCAGCCGGCCGAGGTCGTTGAGGCTGTCCTTGAGGGCCGCCTCGCTGAAGTGGTCGCGCGGCAGGGAGCTGACCACCGCCGTCAGCGGGCCGACCGGCAGTGCCCGGACCGACGCGCCGTCGATGCCACCGGAGGGCGGTGTGTGCCCCTGCCCGCTGTCCGGTTCGCTCGTGGTGACGGCGTAGACGTAGGTGATGGTGGCGAGCGTGGCCGTCATCGGGCATCCTCCTCTGTCTCCGCCACCGCACCGGACCGGGGAGCCGAGGGACCGTCCCGTTCGGCCTCGGTCCGACCGGAGGGGGCGAGGGTGGGGCGTTCACCGGCTTCCAGCGCCCGGATCCGGTCCCGCAGGCGTTCGTTCTCCTCGGCCAGGTCGCCTCGCCGGGCGCCGGAGGACAGCGTCGGGTCGTGTTCCCACCAGTCGATGCCCATCTCCTTGGCCTTGTCGACGGACGCGACCAGCAGGCGGAGCTTGATGGTGAGCAGCTCGATGTCGAGCAGGTTGATCTTGATGTCGCCGGCGATGACGACACCCTTGTCCAGGACCCGTTCCAGGATGTCGGCGAGGTTCGCCCCCGTCGACTGGGACTGGGTGCCGGCGACCCGGGAGGGCGCCCCGGGCCAGGCCATCGGTTCTGTCATCGCGCTGCCCCCTCCTTCCTCGTCGCGAGACCTTCCGGTGCCGGTGCGCGCTCAGCGCCGCGCCGAGGTCCGGTGCCGCCCGGCGGCCTCGTCCTCGTCGGCGTCGTCCTCGTCCTCGTCGGCGTCGTCGGCGTCGTCGACCTCGTCCTCCGGTCCCAGGTCGTCCTCGTCGGCGTCGTCCTCGAACTCGGGTCCGTCCTCGTCGTCGTCCTCGTCGTCGTCCTCGGCGCGCGCCTCACCCCGGTGGTCGTCCTCGTCGGCGTCGAACTCGTCCCGCCGTCCGGCGGTGGCGTCGTCCGGTTCGGAGGAGCGGTCCGCGTCCGACGGGGTGGCCCCGTCGTCGGGACGGTCCTCCTCGTCGCGGTCGACGACCGCGCCGTCGCGCACCTCGCCACGCCACCCGTCGGGCCGTTCCTCCCGGAGGGAGACGAAACGCCGGAAGTGGGCGAGGTCCCGCCGCACCCTGCGCCGCTGCGCGCCGAAGGCGTTGCCGAGCCGCTCCAGCAGCCCTCGGGGCCGGTGGTCGAGCACGAGCAGGACCCGGGTCAGGTCGGGGGTCACGTCGTGGAAGGTCACCGTGCCCCGCGTGGTGCCCTTGGCCCCGTCCGAGGTCCAGCGGATGCGTTCGTCTGGCACCTGTTCGAGGATCTCCGCCCGCCACGTCCGCCGGGAGAACAGGATCTTGGCCGACCAGTCGGTGGTGGTGTCGTCGACCTGGTCCACCTCGCGGACACCCTCGGCGAACCGGTCGAAGTCCTGGAACAGGGTCCACTGGTCGTAGACGTCCCGCACCGGCAGGCCGACGTCGAGGTCCTCGACGATGGTGACGGACCGGCCACCGCCCTTCTTCCTGGCGCGGCGGTCGAGCACGCGCCGGGTGGCGGTGCGCAGGCGGCCGCCGAGCGTGGAGAGGCCGGAGCGGACCGCGCCGAGCGGTCCTCGGCCGCCCTTCCCGTCGCCGGTGTCGTCGGTCGACACCGAGCGGTCGCCCCCGCCGGCGAGGCGCTGGGTGGCGGCGCCCATCCGGTGCCCCGCCCAGGTCAGCGCGTGCCTGGCCCGTGCCTGGAGGTGGCGTTCCACCTCCAGGAGGAGGCGTTCGCCGGAGGCGTTCCTGCTGGCGAGTTCGCGGAGGTTGGCCAGTGGCCCCTGCTCGTCCGCGCGCCCGGTCCTCTCCTTGACGTCGCTGGTCCTGGTCATGCTCCACCCCGCTTGGTCCGCGTGCTCCGGCCGCTCGACCCGCCCGTCGTCGTCCCGCTCGTCGTCCTGCCTCGTCGCGCGCCCTCGGCCCTGGTGGTCCGGCCGGTCGGCCCGCCGGTGCCCCTGGACTTCGAGTCCTCACCGGACGAGGACGACTTCCTCCCTCGGGAACCCCCGGTCGTGCTCGAGCGCGACCAGGTGCTCGGTCGCCCGCTGGACCTGGTGGGTGCCGCGCCGTCGTCCTCGGCGGACCGGGCGTCCTCGCTCTCGCCGTCGACGTCCTCCGCGTCGGGTTCGCCGTCCCCGCTCCCGGAGGCCCGTCGCACCGACCTGCCCGCGTCGCGCGCCGACTCCCCCACGTCCGTCACGGTGTCCTCGGCGCGCTCGCCGGCGTTCGTGGCCGCCTCCTCGGCGGTGCCGGTGGCGTCCCGACCCTGTTCGGCGAGGGCGCGGGTGCGCTCGCCGAGGGTGTCGGCGAGGCGGTCGGCGCGGTGGGTCAGCGCGGCCTGGGCGGCGGTCTTGCCGGCCTCCCACAGGCTTTCCCTGGCCTGCTCCCGCAGCTCGTTGAGGTCGGCGGAGGTGCCGATCTCCTTCGCCACCGTGACCAGCATGCGTTTGGGGTCGAGGTCGAGCTTCTTGCCGACCAGCCACAGCCCGAGGCCGATCGCGAGTTTCGCCTTCCGGCGGCGACCGAGCAGGTATCCACCCGCCACGGCCACCGCCACCTTCGCTCCGGTGTTCACCGTCGTCTCACCCTTCCGTTCCGCCCGGCCGGGGTCCGGCCAGCCGGTCCAGCAGCTCGTCCTCCCGGCTGTCGAACTCGTCCTCGCTGATCAGGCCGGCTTCCAGCTGCCGTTCCAGTTCGACGAGTTCCCGGCGCACCGCCTCCGGTGCGTGGTACTCGCGCTCGGCCGCCGCCAGCACCTGCCGGAGGGTCCAGCCGACCCCCCGGGCGGGTGCGAGCGGCAGTCCCAGCACCATGCCCAACAGACCCACGGGTCACCCGCTCGTCACGCCGCCGTGGACGCCCGGAGGTCCACGAAGCTGTAGGGCGGGAGGGGGCCGACGACCCTGATCTCCAGCCATTCCCCGAACCGCCTCTCGGCCACGGCGACCTGGTCGTGGAAGGACTCCATGCCGTCGCGGGGCACCAGGAACGAGGCGTTGAGCAGCGGGCCGCCCACCTCGCTCGGGACCGTGCTGACCTGGTGGGCCGCGGGTCCCAGGACGTCGAGGACGGCCGAGGCGTCCTCCCGCCGGCGCACGTCCAGGGCACCGGCGACCAGTTCTCCCAACCGGAGCCGGTCCTGGTGGCCCGCACCCTCCCTGGTCCGTTCGTTGAGCCTCAGCAGCTCCGGGTCGGCGAGGAGGATCTGGCGGAGGACGACGTCCTCCCGGTGGGTCACCTTGACGTTGATCTCCACCATCTGGTCGACCTCGTCGAGCAGCCGGGAGAAGTGGGCGGCACCGCCCGCGAGCTCGCCGAGGACGGTGCCCTCGTCGGGGGAGACGACCCCGAAACCGAAGGGCAGCACCGCGCCCTGCTCACCGAGGGCGTCCAGGACCCGCTGGTGCGCGATCAGGTCGCGCCGTTTCCCCCGCAGGTCGCGGGGGGCCTCGCTGACCACGACGGCCAGTCCTCCGTCGCGCAGGACCCGCAGGGGCGGCCGGTCCGGGCCCACCCCGTCGTGGGAGGACAGGTCGGCGGGGTGGTCACCTCGGATGATCCCGTACAGGTAGAACGTCATCAGCTGGCCTCCTCCTTGCGGCGAGCGCTCCGACGGCGTGGCTGCTCCTCGTCGTCACGTCCCTTCCCGGAGGCCTCCTCGCGACCGTCCCGGAAGGACTCCGCGACCGTCTCCACCGCCCCGGAGAGCGCGCCCTTGGACTTGCCCTTGGCGCCCTTCTCGGTGATGCTCCCGATCATCTCCGGCAGGGTCTCGGACTTGGAGTTGTGCGTCAGGTCGAGCCGGTTGCAGGCCTCGGCGAAACGCAGGTAGGTGTCCACACTGGCCACCACCACCCGAACGTCGATGGTCAGCAGTTCGATGCCGACCAGGGACACCCGGACGAAGGCGTCGATCACCAGTCCCCGGTCCAGGATCAGTTCCAGGACGTCGTACAGGCTGCCGGACCGGCCGCCTCCCGAGCCGCTGGCCTGGCTGTTCTGCTGTGTCGCGACGGTCATCGTGCGCTGCCTCCTCTTCTGCCTCGGCGATCGTGCGCCGTGGAGCGTCTCGGCATGTCGTTCCCGTCGGCTCCGCGCCCGGTCGGCGCGGAGTGGCGGTGGCGGGGGCGGGC
>NZ_AGVX02000348.1 GCF_000239155.1 Actinoalloteichus spitiensis RMV-1378 | reverse complement strand
GACCACCCGGTCCGCACCGGGATCCGCGCGAAGGCGCGCCGCCGGCGGGCGCCCGGAGGGTTCGGGCAGTGCCGAAAGCGCTGTCCCAGCGGTCCTGGCCGCCATAGCGTAGCGAGCACCGACGGATGTTGGGAGCGAGCGGTGACGATCACGGCACGACGCGAGCTGGTACACGTCGAGGCACCGCGCGTCGAGAGGGAGCGAGACGCGTTCGCGCACCGCGCGGGGAGCGGCCTGACCACCCGAGACCGGGGACACCGACGCGGAGCGCCGGCGGGGTGGCTCGGACCGGCGCCGGGCGGGCACGCCACCCGCCCGCAGCAGGTGGGACGGCCGCGCCGAGGGCGCCTCGATGTCTGAAACCCTCGCCGCGTTCCGCGCCCGGGTGCCGTCGCGGCCGCACCACCCCGCACTCGTCTCGGAGGGAACGACCCTCACCTACCGCGAACTCGACCAGGCCAGCTCGGTCCTCGCCGGCCGGCTCGCGCGGGCGGGAGCCCGCCCCGGCACCACCGTCGTGCTGAACCTACCCCAGGGGCTCGCCGTTCTCGTCGGGATGATCGCGACCCTGCGCTGTGGTGCAACCTGGGTCGTCGTCGAACCGGGCCAACCCGGTGCGCGGCTGGACGCCGTGCTCACGTCCACCGACCAGCCCGTCGCCGTCGTCCTCCACGAGGGGCGTGACGACCCACCACCCGCAGTCACGGTCTCCTCGGGCGGCGCGCCGTTCGTCCTCGCCTACCACCGCCCGCCCGAACCGGGGAGCGAACCCCTCCTGGAACCAGTCCACGCGGCGCCGGCGCACCTCGCCTACGTGGTGCTCACCTCCGGCACGACCGGGGTCCCCAAGGCCATCGCGATCAGCCGGAGGAACCTGGACACCTGCGTCGCCGGTCGAACCCGCTTCTACGGGCAGACACCGGTGTTCCTGCCGGCGATGTCGGTGTCCTTCGACGGTGTCCTCGGGGTCCTCTTCGCGACCCTCGCGGTCGGTGGCACGGTGGTCCTGCCCGGCGGGCGGGAACTCGTCAACGCCAGGGCGGTGGCGCGGCTCGCCGCCACGCACCGCGTCACCCACCTGTACGCGGTGCCCTCCTTCTACCAGGCCCTGCTCGACCACGCCCAGGAGCTCCCGGCCACCCTCCACCGCACCGTACTGGGCGGCGAGGTCCTGCCTCCCACGCTGGTCGACAGGCACCGGGCGGCTCTTCCCAGGACCGGCCTCGTCAACGAGTACGGGCCCTCCGAGGCGACCGTGTCCAGCACCGCCCACCGGGTGGAGGAGCCGACCCCCGCGCGGGTCCCCGTCGGACGTCCCTTCTCCACCGTTGAGGTACAGGTCCTCGACAGCGGCCTCCAGCCCACGCCCCGGGAGCAGGTGGGGGAGTTGTACATCCAGGGTGAACAGGTCGGCCGCGGCTACGTCGGGGCGGCGGCCGCGACCGCCGAACGGTTCGTCGCGGACCCCTACCGCCCCGGTTCGCGGATGTACCGGACCGGGGACCTCGCGTCCGTCCGGGCCGACGGAGCCCTGGAGTTCCACGGGCGCACCGATCACCAGGTCAAGGTCCGGGGAATCCGCATCGAGCTCGTCGAGGTCGACCACGTGGTGCAGCGGCACCCCGGTGTGCGGCAGGCCGTGGTCGTCCACTCGGCCGAGATCGGGTTGGTCGCCTTCGTGGTGCCCACCGACCCGCAGTCCCCGCCCTCGCCGGACGAGCTGCGCGCCCACTGCGCGCGCCACCTGGTCGTCCAGGCGGTGCCCGCCCGGTTCGTCCGGCTCGACCACGTCCCCACCACCCACACCGGCAAGGCCGACCGCTCGGCGTTGGCATCCCGGGCGGGGGAGCCGGACACCGGCGCGGACTGGTCGGGGTGGAACGAACTCGAACAGGCGGTGGCCGAGGAGTGGGCCGCCGTCCTGCGCCACTCCGACGCCGGGTTGCGCGACGCGTTCTGGCAGTCGGGCGGCACCTCGCTGAAGTTGGTGGAGCTGCACGAGCGGTTCGAGGCGCGGTGGCCGGGTGCGCTGCGGATCGGTGAACTCTTCGACCTGCACACGATCGAGGACCAGGCCTCGGCGATCCGCGACCGGCGGGACGCGGGGGACGACCCCCCGCCCGTCGACTTCCGGATCGAGGTGTGACCTCCGACGAAAGGACAGCCACCATGACCGGGCCAGTGATCGCGGTCATCGGCATCGGCGTCCGCTACCCGCACGCCGAGACCGTCGAGGAGTTCCGCGCGAACCTCCTCGCGGGTCGCGACTCGGTGCGCCCGATACCGACCCGCCGGGTCGAGGCGGCGGGCGGCCGGCCAGACCGGACCCTGCCCATGGGGTGGTTGCCCGACGTCGACCTGTTCGATCACGCGTTCTTCGGGCTGTCACGCCGCGAGGCGGAGCTGATGGACCCGCAGCACCGGCTGGCGTGCCGCCTCACCCAGGCGGCACTCGACGACGCCGGCTACGCACCCTCCCTCCTGCGGTCGACCAGCACCGCGGTCATCTTCAGCACACCGTCACCCGACTACCAGCTCCTCGTGCCGCAGCGGGGAACGCTCGCGATGACCGGGACCTGGCCGGGTGGGCTGCCCGCGAGGATCGCGCACCGCTTCGGGCTGGCCGGCCCGTGCTACGGGGTGGACACCGGCTGCAACGGTTCCCTCGTCGCCGTCCACCACGCCCGCCGGGAACTCGCGGCCGGCGACGCCGACTACGCCCTCATCGGAGGGGTGAACCTGCGGACGGTTCCTCCTGAGGCCGGTGACCTGGCCGGGTTCCCCGAGATCATGTCCCCCGCCGGCCGGTGCCGGGCGTTCGACGAGGCCGCCAACGGGACGGTCGGAGGCGAGGGCGGCGCGGTCCTGTTGCTCACCACTCTCGACCGCGCCCTGGCCGAGGGCGCCCGGATCCACGCCCTGCTCACCGGTACGGCCGTGCGGCACAACGGGCACCACGCCGCTACCATCAGCACACCGAGCGCCAGCGCGCAGGCCGAGGTCATCACGGCCGCCTGGCGGAACGCCGGTCTCGACGTCGCGGACGCGGACTACGTGGAGGCACACGGTTCCGGAACGAGGTTGGGGGACGCCGTCGAGGTGGAGGGCCTGGCGCTGGCCCGAGCCGGTCGAGCCCCACGGCTGCCCGTCGGGTCGGTCAAGACCAACATCGGGCACCTGGACAACGCGGCCGGCGTCACCGGACTGGTGAAAACCATCCTCAGCGTCGCCCACGGCGAACTGTACCCATCACTGCACTTCACCCGGCCACCCCGCGAGGTCGACCTCGACGCGGCCGACCTCGAGGTCGTCACCTCCACGCGCCCCTGGCCCCAACGGCCCGACCACCGGCCCCGACGAGCCGGAGTCAGCTCGTTCAGCCTGGGCGGGTTGAACGCGCACTGCGTGGTGGAACAGGCACCGTCCCGCCCGGCCCCCTCGCCGTTCCCCCCGGAACCGGTGGTCGTCGGTGTGTCCGCCCGCACCACCGCCGCCCTCCGTCGGCTTTCGGCTCGACTCGCCGGCGCCCTGCGGGGACGGGCGGCCTCGCTCACCGACGTGGCCTTCACCCTCAACGAGGGGCGCGACCACCACCTTCACCGCATCGCCGTGCGGGCGGACACCACTTCCCAGCTCGTCGAGGCCCTGGAGCGGTGTGCCCTTGGTGAGCTTTCCGTACCCACACCCGCCGCCGGGCCGCCGAGGCTGCTCGTATCGATGTCCGGTGACTCCGCGCTGGACGCGCCGGAGGGAGCGGTGCCGGCACTGCCCCCGGAACTTCCCCTGACCGGACCCGTCGCTGACCACATCGCACGTCAGCTCGCCGCCTACCGGCGGTTGGCCTCGATCGTGCCCGTCGACGGGATCCTCGCGTCCGGGACGTCCCGCTACCTCGCGCGCTGGTTGCAGGGGGACCTCAGCGCCGAGGACACCGCGCTCCTCGCCACCGGCGACGCCCCCGCCCCGCCCGCTGACCCCGCACGGCTGACCGAGGCCTCTCGCCAGCTGGTCGCCGAGCGCGCCACCGTCGTGGTGGACCTCGGTGCCGGTGGTGACATCGGTGCCGTCCTGGCCACTTCGGGCAACATCCCCCTCGTCACCGTGGACCGGGCCGACGACGTGTCCGACGCGGTCAGCCTGCTCTACCAGTGGGGAGTCCCGGTCACCTGGGCG
>NZ_AGVX02000349.1 GCF_000239155.1 Actinoalloteichus spitiensis RMV-1378 | reverse complement strand
CCGCGACCGCTCGCGGCGGGAGCCGGCGCCGCCGGAGCGGGTGCGCCCCAACCGGGCGATTCCCCCGGCGCACATCAGGATCCAGGCCCCCGCTCCAACCCCAACGTGCCCCGGCCGCCCCGGCCGGCCCCGCCCCCCGAGTACGACGACGGTCCCAAGACCGAGGAAACCGTCCTCACCCACCGCACCCGGTCCATCGACGAGACCCTCGCGCGGTTCTCCGCCGTCCACGACGAACTCGCCGAGGAGGAACAGGAGCGGGAGAAGAAGCGCAGGAAACGGCTCGGCAAGCTCATCAGCAAGTTGGAGCCCCAGGACCAGTACGCGGACCTGGACAGCGCCGTCGAGAAGTTCGACCCGTCGACGAAGCCCCGGATGTCCGAAGCGGACGTCCAGGGATCGGCTCCCGCCGACCCGGACCGGACCGAGGTCCACCAGGACGGACTGGTCGACGACGCGGACGAGCAGCCGGGGGAGACACCCGGGAAGGACGGCGACCGGGAGGACGCCGCCGAGGAGGACCGGAAACCGAAGGCGGCGGCCAAGGCGGCGGTCGGCAAGCTGGTCGCCTTCACCGGCTTACGCTCCTCCACTTCCAGCCGGGGCCGGGTGATCGGCAAGGGTGTCGCCCTCGCGGCGGCGGTCACCACCTTTCTCGCCACCGGGTTCGGCTGGGGCGCGCGTGGCTGGGTCGACAACCAGTTCTCCCACGTGTCCGCACTGGACACCGAGTCCGACGCGATCGCCGACCCGGACAAGCAGTACGGTGACGAGAACTTCCTGATCGTGGGTTCGGACAGCCGGTACGGCGCCACCGAGGAGGACAACGCCGGCACCGTGGACGACGCGGACGGCGACCGGGCGGACACCACGATGCTCGCCCACATCCCCGCCGACCGGGAGCGGCTGGTGATCGTGTCCTTCCCCCGGGACCTCGAGGTGGACCGGCCGGAGTGCGACCGCTGGAACCCCGAGACCCGGGACTACACCGACGAGCTCGTCGGCCCGGCCACCCAGGTGAAGCTCAACGCGGTGTACGCCGTGGGCGGGCCCCGGTGCATGGTGAAGACCATCCAGAACATCACCACTCTGAAGATGACGAACTTCGTCGGCCTCGACTTCGGCGGCTTCCGCGAGATGGTGGACGCGGTCGACGGCGTGGACGTCTGCGTCGAGGCGCCAATGGTCGACCAGGTGCTGGGCACGATCCTGCCGGAACCGGGGTGGCAGACGATCAGCGGACCGACCGCCCTGAACTTCGTCCGGGCCAGGAAGGTCCAGGGTGACGTGACGTCGGACTACGGGCGCATGCACCGGCAGCAGTTGTTCCTGTCCTCACTGCTGCGCAAGGTCACCTCGGGCGACGTGCTGCTGGACCCCGCGCGGCTCACCGACTTCGTCGGCACCTTCGCGCGGAACACCTACGGCGACAACCTGAGCACCGACAGCCTGCTCAGCCTCGCGCAGTCCATGCAGGGCCTGGACACCGGCCGGGTCACCTTCGTGACCCTGCCGACCGTCGGGGAAGCCAACGAGCGGGGCAACGAGGTGATGGTCCCGGAGGCGGTGGACGCGCTGTTCCGCGCGATCATCGAGGACATCCCGCTGCCCGGCGAGGAGGTCGACGAGGCGGAGGGCGAGGGCGCCGAGAACCAGGCCGAGGGCGCCGGGGCCGGCGGACCCGACCTGGTCGACCCCACCGGCGTCAAGATCCAGGTGCTCAACGGCAGCACGATCTCCGGAGCGGCCACCACGGCGTCCAACGCGCTCTCGGCGGCTGGCTTCGAGATCGTCACCAGCACCAACGCCCCGGAGCAGGTCGAGACCACCCTGGTCCTGCACTCGGCCGAGTTCCGCGCCCAGGCGGCCACCCTGGCCGCGATGGTCCCGGGTGCGGAGTTGCGGGAGGACCCCGCGCTGGGTGGCGCCATCCAGCTGGTCATCGGCCCGAACTTCACCGGGGTCGAGTCGGCACCGCCGGTTTCGCCGTCGGCGACGGGAGGCGCCGAGGGCACCTCCGGCGAGGAGCAGCCCCGGCTCCCCGGCAACCTGGACACGGTGAACGCGAGCCAGGAGATCTGCGGTATCCGCTGATCACGGCACGGCCGATCGGAGGAGGTTCACCGCCCGTTCACCCGGGCATTCCGCGTCAGGCGGGACGATTACGTATGGTGGGTACATGCGTGAGGCCTACCAGGACCAGCTTGACCAGCTCGCGGACGCGCTCGCCCGCATGTGTGAGATGGACGCCACGGCGATCGAGCTCGCCACGAAAGCACTCCTGGACGCGGACCTCACGCTCGCCGAACAGGTCATCGGCGATGACGCCAGGATCGACGAGGCGCGGTCGGACTGCGAGGAACACGCCTTCGCGCTGCTCGCCCTCCAGGCTCCCGTGGCGGGCGACCTGCGGAACGTGATCAGCGCGATCCACGCCGCCGAGAGCCTGGAACGGATGGGCGACCTGGCCCTGCACGTCGCCAAGGCCGCCCGTCGGCGCCACCCGCAGCCAGTGCTGCCCGAGGAGGTCCGCCCCTACTTCGTGGAGATGGGCCGCGTCGCCGTCGAACTCGCCAAGCAGGCCGAGCAGGTCATCAGGACCAGGAACATCAGCCTGGCGCGCCAGCTCGAGGAAGCCGACGACGAGATGGACGACCTGCACCGGCACCTCTTCACCGTGCTGATGCAGCAGGGCTGGCCGCACGGCCTGCCCGCCGCCGTGGACATCACCCTGCTCGGCCGGTTCTACGAACGCTTCGCCGACCACGCCGTCTCGGTCGCGCGGCGGGTGATCTTCGTCGTGACGGGGGAGCCGCCGCACCCCAGCGGCGACTGAGGTCCCACCAGCCGCGCGGTTAGTAGCAGCGGCTGCGAACACGGGGTGCCGCCGTCCCCGGCGTTTTGTTCCGTCACCCGCGTGAGCCGTGTGCGATGCTGACTCGGGTCGCTGGGATCTTGTCGGGTGACTTCGAGGGGGACTCGTGGGCGGTAATCCGACGTTGGACAGGCGCCGGCTGGGCACGGAACTCCGAGGCCTCCGGGAGGCCGCCGGCAAGACGCACCGCGAGGTCGCCGCCCACCTCGACTGTTCCCAGGGCAAGATCAGCCAGATCGAGCTGGGCAAGGTCCCGGTCCGCACCTCCGACGTCCGGCTCATGCTCGAGTTCTACGGAGCGCCGGCGGACGAGTTCGAACGCCTGCGCACGCTGGCGAGCGAGTCGAAGCGGGTCGGCTGGTGGCAGGAGTACGGCAAGATCCTCCAGCCCGGCTTCGACACCTACATCGGGCTGGAGGCCGGTGCGACGGCGCTCCGGTCCTTTCACTCCGACGTGGTGCCCAGTCTGCTCCAGACCGAGGAGTACGCCCGGTGCAGCATGGCGGCGGGCGCGGACCCGGGCTGCGCGACCGGGCGGCTGCTGCGCGTGCAACAACGACGCCAGGAGCGGTTGGCCGCGCCGGAACCCCTCGACCTCCGGGTGGTGATCGACGAGGGCGCGCTGCGCCGGCTCGTCGGCGGCCCCGGTGTCCTGCGGGACCAGCTCGAGCACCTGGTGCTGGTGTCCTACCGGCGGAACGTGACCGTCCGCGTACTGCCGTTCAGCGCCGGCGAACACCCCCTGCTCGGGGACAACGTGACCTACGTCGAGCTGCCGGACCCCGCCACGCCCGCCGTGGTCTTCCTCCAGAACTCGGCCGCCTGCACCTTCCTGGACAAACCGGCGCAGACCCGGCGGTACGCGACCGCCCTCGACCAGGTGGAGAAACTGGCTCTCGACCCCAGGGATTCGGTCCGGCTGATCGCCGGGGTCGCCGACGGGATCGGGGTCTGACGTCGGTCACCCCGCCGGCGGTACCGGAATCCGGGACTCCCGGCCGGATCAGCCGAAACGGCCCGAGATGTAGTCCTCGGTGGCCCGCTGGCTGGGGTTGGAGAAGATCCTGCTGGTCTCGTCGATCTCGACCAACCGGCCCGGCTGGCCCACCCCGTGCAGGTTGAAGAAGGCGGTCTGGTCGCTCACCCGCGCGGCCTGCTGCATGTTGTGGGTGACGATGACGATGGTGAAGTCCTGCTTGAGCTCGGTGATCAGGTCCTCGATGGCCAGGGTCGAGATCGGGTCGAGGGCCGAGCAGGGCTCGTCCATGAGCAGCACGTCGGGCTGGACGGCGATGGCCCTGGCGATGCAGAGGCGCTGCTGCTGACCGCCGGACAGCCCGCCGCCGGGCTTGTTCAGCCGGTCCTTGACCTCCTCCCAGAGGTTCGCGCCGCGCAGCGACTTCTCGCAGACCTCGTCGAGCTGCTGGCGGTTCTTCGTTCCCGCGAGCCGCAGCCCTGCCACGACGTTGTCGCGGATGGACATGGTGGGGAACGGGTTGGGCCGCTGGAAGACCATGCCGATGGTGCGGCGGACCTCGACCGGGTCCACGCCGGCGCCGTAGATGTCGGCGCCGTCGAGCAGGACGCTACCGTCGACCCTCGCCCCGGGGATCACCTCGTGCATCCGGTTCAACGAGCGGAGCACGGTCGACTTGCCGCACCCGGAGGGGCCGATGAACGCCGTGACGCTGCGCGGCGGCACCGAGAGCGTCACGTTCTCCACGGCGTGGAACTTGCCGTAGTAGATGTTCAGGTCCTTGACGTCAATGCGCTTGGCCATCGTGAATACGTCCCGACTACTTGGTCTTGACCGCGGACAGCCTCGACACGAGGGTGGCGGCGAGGTTGAAGAGCATGATGATCAGGATCAGGGTGAGCGCGGCTCCCCAGGTCCGGTTGAAGCCGGCGGCCTCCGGGTTCGTGAACTCCTTGACCATCAACAGCGGCAGGTTGGCCATGCTGCCGTCGAAGATGTCCGTGTTGATCCGGGCCGAGTAGGCCATCAGGATCAGCGCGGGCGCGGTCTCACCCATGATGCGCGCGACACCCAGCATGACGCCGGTGACGATACCGGAGAGCGCCGTGGGGATGACGACCTTGACGATCGTCTTCCACTTGGGGATGCCCAGGGCGTAGGAGGCCTCCCTGAGCTCGTTGGGCACGACCCGCAGCATCTCCTCGGTGCTGCGCACGACCATCGGGATCATCAGCAACAACAGCGCGAGGCAGTTCGCGAACGCGCTCCGGGAGAACCCGAAGATGCTGATCCAGACCGAGTACACGAAGAGCGCCGCGACGATGGAGGGCACGCCGGTGAGGATGTCGACCGTGAAGGTCGTCACCCGGGCGAAACGGGTGCCCGCGCCGTACTCCACCAGGTAGATGCCGACCAGGATGCCGATCGGTACGGCGATCACCGCGGTGACGAGTCCCTGGGCGATCGTCCCGTAGATGGCGTGGTACGCGCCGCCGAGGTCCTCGTTCGCCCGGACTCCCGAGAGGGAGTGGCTCCACCATTCGGCGCGGAGCAGGCTCTCCATGCCCCGGCTCGCCACGGTCCACAGCACCCAGATCAGCGGGATGACCGCCACGGTGAAGCACAGCGTCACCAGCACGGTGGCCGTGAGGTTCTTCGCCTTGCGACCGCTGCTGATGCCCTGGAACGACGGGGGCTGCGCGGGCCGTTCGAGTTCGAGTTCGGTGCTCACTTCTCTCACTTCCCCGTCCGGCTGGTGGTGATCCAGCGAGCCAGTGCGTTCACCACGAAGGTGAGCACGAAGAGCACCAACCCGGCCGCGATGTAGGCACCGGCGGAGATCTCGTTGTTGAACTCGGCGGCGTCGTTGGCGATCTTCGACGCGATGGTGGCGTCCCCGTCGAACAGGGACAGCTCCGGGGCTCGCCCGGAGGCTCCGGAGAGGATCAGGTAGAGGGCGACGGTCTCACCGAGCGCCCGACCGAGGCCCAGCATCGAACCGCTGACGTACCCGGCGCGGCCGAAGGGCAGCACGGTGGTCCTGATGACCTCCCACCGGGTCGCGCCGAGCGCGAGCGCGCCCTCGATCTGGTCCTTCGGTGTCCGCTCGAAGATCTCGCGGGTGATGGCGGTGATGATCGGCAGGATCATCACCGCGAGGACGATGCCCGCCGTGAAGATCGTGCCGCCGCCCCGGATGGAGACGTTGCCGTCGGAGAACAGCGGGAACCAACCGAGGTTGGAGTTCAGCCATTCGGCGGTCGGGACGAGCGCCGGGCCGAGCACCTGGAGGCCCCACAGGCCGAAGATGATCGAGGGCACCGCGGCGAGCAGGTCGATGATGTACGCGAAGACCCGTGCCAGGCTCCGTGGCGCGTACTGGGTGAGGAACAGCGCGATGCCCAAGGCGATCGGCATCGCCAGCACGAGCGCGAAGGCGGCGGTGGCGACAGTCACCCAGAGCAGGTAGAGGATGCCGAACCGCATGTTGTTCGGATCCCCGGTGGTCCACTCACCGCTGGTGAGGAAGGAGACCTGGTTGGCCTGCAGGGAGGGCAGCGCCTGGAGCAGCAGGAAGATCCCGATCGCGGCGATGAGGGCCACCACGAATCCGCCGGAGCCCAGCGCGAGGCTGCGGAACACGCGGTCGCCGGGGCGCCGGACCGTGCCACCCCGACCGGCGGAACCGCCCGCTGGCGGTCGCGCGCCACTGCCAGTGTCGGTGGTTTCGGTTGCGTTGCTGATGGGACCCTCCGGAAAGGCCGGTGACGCCCCACCCTGGGTGGGGCGTCAAGCCGCTCACTTAACTGCTGACCAAGTGTCTCGCGCGGGAGAACGCAGCCGGCGCCCTGGTCACGAAATGGTCTCGATGGAGTCGAGCAGCTGCTCCTGGAACTCCCCGGGCAGCGGCACGTACCCGAGCGTGGAGAGGTTCTCCTGACCGGTGGTGGCCGCGACCCGCAGGAAGGACTTCACGGCCTCCGCCGTCTCGCTCTCGGGGTACTCCGAGCACACGATCTGGTAGGTGGCCATGACCAGCGGGTAGGCACCCTCGGCCTGCGTGCCGTACACCGAGTCGAGGTCGATGACCATGTCGGCACCGTCACCGGCCAGCGTGGCGTTGGTGATCGCGGCGCCGGTGCTCTCGTCGTTCAGCTCGACCGGGCCGGAGCCGTTGTCGATCTGGGCGATGCTCAGGTCGTTGCTGTGCGCGAAGGAAACCTCGACGTAGGTGACGGAGCCCTCGGTGCCGGCCACGCCGCTGGCGACACCGTCGGACTTGGCCCGACCGTCGCCGACACCACCGGTGAAGGACTTGCCGCCGCCCGAGGTCCAGGCGTCGCCGGCCGCGGCCTCCAGGTACTGCTGGAAGTTCTCCGTGGTGCCGGACTCGTCGCTGCGGAAGATCGGGAGGATCTCCTGGTCCGGAAGGTCAACGCCCTCGTTCAGCGCGGCGATGGCGTCGTCGTTCCAGCTCGTGATGGTCCCGTTGAAGATCTGGGCGATGGTCTCGCCGTCCAGCACGAGGTCGTCCACGCCCGGGAGGTTGTAGGCGATCGCGACCGGGCCGAAGACCATCGGCAGGTGCAGCGGGACCGCGCCCTCGCACCGGTCGGTCGCGGCGGTGATCTCCTCGTCCTTCAGCGGCGAGTCGGAACCCGCGAAGTCGACCTGGCCCGCGTTGAACTGCTTGATGCCCGCACCGGAGCCGGTGGGGTTGTAGTCGATGGAGAAGCCCGCGCACTCGTCCTGGTAGACGACGCTGAACTCGTCCATGGCGTTGGCCTGGGAGGACGCCCCCTCCGCCTGGATGTTCTCCTGGCCGGCGCACTCGCCGCTGGTGCCGCCGTTGCCCCCCTGCGCGTCGTCACCACGGCTGGCACTGTTGTCGTCGGTACCACAGGCCGAGAGCAGCAGAGCGCTAGCGGCGGCCAGGCCCAACGCGGTGAGGTGCCGCTTGGTCTTCACGTGATCCTCCAGAACCGGAGATTTCCCTCTGGGCAGCGGTTTGCCGCCGATGAGGACGGTAGGCAGTGCTGGTGGCCTGCTCCTGGGGGGAAGGTGAACGAAAGGTGAACAAGTCGCTGCGAGTCACGATCCGCCGGCCCAAAGTGCCACTTCTGGCAGGAACTACCCCGCTCATCAGGCGACTCGGACATCACGTTCGGTAGTTGATCCGGCAGCAAGTCACCGGGCGAACTGAACATCGGTCTCGCCGTGGGTGAAGCCCAGCTTCTCGTACACCCGGATCGCGGCCCCGTTGTCGCCCTCCACGTACAGCAGGACGCTGTCCAGTCCCCGGCCGGCCAGGTGGTGGAGGCCGGCCAGGGTCAGCGCCGTGCCGAGACCGGTGCCCTGCGCCTCCGGGCGGACGCCGAGCACGTAGACCTCGCCGTGGGGCTGGTCCGGCCCACCAGGGCCCGGCTGGTGCACCTTCGTCCAGTGGAAACCCAGCACCCGTCCCCCGGCGTCGACCGCGAGCAGCAGGCCGGCGGGGTCGAACCACGACTCCTCCTGCTGGCCCCTCAGGTCAGCGACGCTCAGGGAGCCCTGTTCCGGGTGCCAGGCGAAGGCGAGGCGGTTGACCTCGACCACGTCCTCCTCGTCCTGCCCGGGGACGAAGGAGCGCAGCGCGACCCCCTCCGGCCACCGGGGCTCGGGCAACTCCGAGGACAACCTCGCCCACATCCGCCAGAGCTGGCGGGCCTCCCGGAAGCCGAAGCGGGCCGCCAGCCTGGCCGCCGCCGGGTGACCGCTGTGGGACCACACGCGCAGGGTGTCGCCGGACTGCCCCTCCGGGGTGACGGGCAAGCCCACCCGTTCGAGAAGCGCGCGGACCAACTCCGAGCCCACTCCGGCACCCCGGTGCTCGGGGTGCACGACCAGCTCGGCCACCGCACGCCCCTCGGAGTCGCCCTCGGTGTCCAGGAACGCGTAGCCGGCCAGTCCGCCCCCGGCCAGCCTGGCGACGAAGTGCTCCGAACCGGCGAGGTCGCCCTGGACCAGCTCCACCTGCTCGGCGGCCGGGCTCCGCTGGCGCAGTCGGCGCAGCACCTGCTCGGACACCGGTGCCGCGCCGTCGGCGGCCGTCGCCGCGTCGAGCAGGGCGTCCACCTCCGCCACGGTTTCGGCGGACAGGCCGTTGCGCCAGGTCACAGTCAGCACGGCTCCCCGG
>NZ_AGVX02000350.1 GCF_000239155.1 Actinoalloteichus spitiensis RMV-1378 | reverse complement strand
AGCATCGGCACGGTCGGTGGTTCCGGGCGGATGTCGGCGAGGTCGCTGGCGAGGGTGTCCCGGAGCGCGTCGACGGCGGGGCTGTGGGAGGCGTAGTCGACGGCGATCCGGCGGGCCCGCACGCCGGCGGCGTGGAGGGTGGCGGCGAGGGTGTCCAGGTCCTCCGGCGGTCCGGCGAGGACGGTGGCCCGGGGGCCGTTGGTCGCGGCCACGGTCACCCGGCCGGCGTGGGGCGCCAGGTGGTCGGCGGCGGCGTCGGCGGACAGCCCCACCGACAGCATCCCGCCCGTGCCGGCCAGTTCCCGGAGGGCGCGGGCGCGGAGGGCGACGACGCGGGCGGCGTCGTCGAGGGAGAGGGCGCCCGCGACGTAGGCGGCGGCGATCTCCCCCTGGGAGTGGCCGATGACGGCGTCGGGGCGGACGCCGTGGTCCTCCCAGACGGCGGCGAGGGCCACCATCATCGCGAACAGCGCCGGTTGCAGCACGTCGACCCGGTCCAGGCCGGCGCCGGTGCGCAGCGCCGCGTCGAGGTCGATGTCCCCGTGCCGGCGGAGGGCGGCGGCGCAGTCGGCGATCCTGGCCGCGAACGCCGGGCTCTCGTCCAGCAGGTCGCGGGCCATGCCGGGCCACTGGGCCCCCTGGCCGGGGAACACGAAGACGGTCCGCGCGTCGGGGTCGACGACCCCGGTGACCACCGCCGACGTCGGGCGGGACGAGGCCAGGGCGCGCAGCCCGGCGTGGAGTTCGTCGCGGTCGGCGCCGAGCACGACGGCGCGGCGGTCGAGGGCGGCCCGCCGGGTCAGCAGTCCGTGGGCGACGTCGGTGACGTCGACGTCGCGGTCGGCGAGCAGGTGGGCGAGGCGGTCGGCCTGGTCGGTGAGGGCGCCCTCGGAGCGGGCGGAGACCAGCAGGGGCACCACCGCCGGGGTGGTCGGTGCGGTGCGGGGAGCCGGTGCCGGCTCCGGCTCTCGGTCGGGGTCAGGGTGCTCGTGCTGCTCGGGTGCCTGTTCGAGGATGACGTGGGCGTTGGTGCCGCTCACCCCGAAGGACGACACGGCGCCCCGCCTCGGCGCGTCGCCCGTCCAGTCCCGGGCCTCGGTGAGGAGCTGGACGGCGCCGGTGGTCCAGTCGACGTGCCCGGTGGGCCGGTCGACGTGCAGGGTGCGGGGCATGCGGGCGTGCCGCATCGCCTGCACCACCTTGATCAGGCCGGCGACGCCGGCGGCGGCCTGCGCGTGGCCCAGGTTCGACTTGACCGAGCCCAGCCACAGCGGGGTGTCCCGGTCCTGCCCGTAGGTGGCCAGCAGCGCCTCGGCCTCGATGGGGTCGCCGAGCCGGGTGCCGGTGCCGTGGGCCTCGACCAGCTGGACGTCCCGCGCGGCGAGCCCGGCCCCGTCCAGCGCCTGCCGGATCACGCGTTGCTGGGCCGGCCCGTTGGGGGCGGTCAGCCCGTTGGAGGCGCCGTCCTGGTTGACCGAGGTCCCCCGCACGACGGCCAGCACGGGGTGGCCGTGGCGGCGGGGGG